>PTKA01000043.1 GCA_002937525.1 Alphaproteobacteria bacterium MarineAlpha10_Bin3 | reverse complement strand
GGATGCCAGCACCTCGGCCGGCGTTGGCTCATGCGGCAATCCATAGCGTTCCAGATCGACCAACGCCCCGGCCCCAAGATCGACGACGAAGGGAACACCGCACTTATGCGCCAGCGCCGCGAGATCGCCTTCATCGGGCGCGGCGGTAAAACCCTGAATTTCGTAATTGCTGGCATGCACCTTCATGACCAGCGCCGACGCCGGACCGAGATGGGATTCGTAGTCATGCAGGTGGGTGCGGTTGGTGGTGCCGACTTCACGCAGTTTGCACCCGGCCCGCGCCATGATATCGGGAATCCGGAACGCGCCGCCGATCTCAATCAATTCACCGCGCGACACCAATACCTCGCGCCGCCGCGCCAAGGTGTTGAGGACTAGCAATACAGCAGCCGCATTGTTGTTGACCACGGTGGCTGCCTGCGCCCCGGTCAGCCGCCGCAGCAAGGGTTCAAGATGGTCGTCGCGGTCGCCGCGCCGCCCCCGGACCAGATCGAATTCCACATTGCACGCGCCCGCCGCCGCCACCATCGCTTCGACCGCAACCGGCGGCAATGGTGCGCGGCCAAGATTGGTGTGCAGCACGGTGCCGGTCAGATTGAATACCGTAACCAGCGTGGGCCGCGCGAGGGCGCAAAGAACGGCATCGACCCGCGCGACGATTGCCGCCGGCGCCGCATCCTGGCGCGCGGCTTCCGGTTCCGCCGACAGTTTGCGGCGCAGCGCCGCCAGCACCATGCGCACCGCATCGGTCACCGCAAAACGGCCATGTTCCTCGATGGAGCCGGAAAGCTCGGGCCGGTTCATGATCCGGTCAACGGAAGGAATGGCGGCCTGGGGATTGTTCGGGCGTTCTGGCATCGCCATGATGATACGGAGCCCCGATAGCCGACACAAGGCCGCGCGGGGCGGCAAGACTATGCGCCAAGACATTGATCGGCCGGGGCTATACAACGGGTTACCGGCGATCAATAAACGGCTTTTCCCAACCAACACAGCAACGCGAAGGGACCAAAAATGAGTGGAAGACTGGACGGCAGATGCGCGGTGGTGACCGGCGGAGCGCAGGGTATCGGCCATGCCATCGCAACACGGCTGAAGGCCGACGGCGCGACGGTCACGTTGTGGGATATGGATGCGGCGTTGCTCGATGAGGCGGTGGCCGGTTTCGGCGACGGCGTGCAGGGGGCCGTGGTCGATGTCACCGACCCCGAAATGGTTGCCGATGCAGCGGCGGCGCTGACGGCGGATGGCGGGCAAATCGACATTCTGGTCAACAATGCCGGCATCGCCGGACCCAACGCCCCGCTCTGGGACTATCCGATCGACGAGTGGCGCCGGGTGCTGGATATCGATCTGAACGGCGTTTTCCATTGCTGCCGGGCAGTGGCGCCGGTCATGCGGGCGCAAAATTATGGCCGCATTGTCAACATCGCCTCGATCGCGGGCAAGGAAGGCAATCCGAACGCATCGGCCTATAGTGCGGCGAAGGCGGGGGTGATCGCGCTGACCAAATCGCTCGGCAAGGAATTGGCCGATACCGGCGTGCGCGTCAACTGCGTGACGCCGGCGGCCGCCCGCACCCGCATATTCGATCAGATGAAGCAGGAATTTATCGACTATATGCTCTCGAAGATCCCGATGGGGCGCTTCGTCGACGTGGCCGAAATAGCCGCCCTGGTCGCCTGGCTTTCCTCCGAGGAATGTGCGTTTTCGACCGCCGCCGTGTTCGATATTTCCGGCGGCCGCGCGACGTATTAAGGCGAGGGCTGTTTCATCACGCGCGCGAAGCGAACGGCGCGCATGCCTTTGGCGGCGTTTGGGTTGGGCATGACGAGGATGCAGTCGTCATGCGGCGTGACGACATCTTCGCCGCCATCGCGGCCGATGACGGTGCCGGCCGACGCGAAACTTTCCAGGCCGCGGAAATCCGCAACGAAGTGGAATTGAGCGGTCCTGGCCACCACCGCGCCGGTCACTTCCAGCAAGCGTTGCGCCGGCGGTTCGGCGTCGCGGACATGGGCGGCGAAAAAATCCGCCTTGATCACGTCCAGCGCACGCAGGAAATGCAGGGCCGTATCAAGGGCCGTAACCGCGCTCTGGCGCGCCCAGTGCTGACCGCATTCGACCAGCAGGCCGGTTTTTCGGTTCGCGGTGTCGTTGAAAGGCGTGTATTCGATCAGCCGCTTGCCGACGACATGGCCGGAGCCGCAGACGATATGTTCGGGTACGGCGATGGCGGTGGCGAGGGCGATTTCCTTGTCCAGCCCGTTGCACAGCATCAGCGGCGGCGACAACGTCCCCATCGAGTGAATGTCGAGCAGATGATCGACCGTGTCATAGATCGGCCGCAATTCCCGCGCCCGGCGCAATTCGGACGAATTTTCCGGGCCATCGAGGATTTCCTCGGTCCAGACCCGGTTGATATCCTGATCGACGAAGCGCGAAAGGCGCGGCGATGCGGGGTCGAAATTGTGAAAGGCGGCGTGATTGACGAAGGCCAAAGTCAGCGTTCCGCGCGTCGGCCGGACGCCGAGACGGAACAGACGATCGAGCGCAATGGCGCCGCAAATCTCGTTGCCATGGGTCACGGCGTTGATCATGACATGCGGGCCGGGCGCACCACTATCCAGGGTCGTGACAAAATCGATACCCGTATTCCCCTTCCGGTACGCGGAAATATCGGGCGCGGTAAGATCGACGGAATGTTCGCGAACAGGCACGGTGGTCCTCCCTGGATTGGTTCCGGGCGTTCAGTCCAAATGCGAGAACATCGGCTTGCCGGGCCACGGCATTTCCGCCCGCAGAACCGTGTTGCTGTCCGACTCGGTGATGTAGAGGAAACGGTTGCCGGGGCCGCCATAGGCGCAGTTCGTCGTGTGCAACCCTTCGCATGACCGCACCCGGTAGAGCGGTTCGCCGAGCCGGCTGAACAGCCATACCGACCCCATGCCCGCATGGCAAACGGCAAGGTTGCCTTCAACGTCGAGGGCCATGCCGTCCGGCCCGCCAAGGCCGCCCGACAGCCGCACGAAGACGCCGACCTTGAAGGTGCCGCCTTCCTTGGGCAGCGGCATGCGCCAGACCGCGTTGGCCCGGGTGACGGCGATGTATAGCAGGCCCTCGTCGAGATCGGGAACCAGGCCGTTGGGGCTGGGGATCGTGTCGATCATACATTCCAGCCGCCCATCGAGATGACGCCGGTAGACCCGCCCGGTGGGATCGTGCATCCCGGTCAGCCCCTGGTCTGTGAAGTACATCGTTCCGTCCCTGGCGAAGACCAGATCGTTACACCCCTTGAAGCTTTCCATCTTGTTGCGGACGCAAAATTCCGTCACCGCGCCGGTGGCCGGGTCGAGCTGCATGATGCCATTGCGGTAATCGGCGATGTAGATCGTGCCGTCGCGGTGGATTTTCAGACCGTTCGGCTCGCCGCCATAATCCGCCACCACGTCCCAGCCGCCGCCATCCGCATCCAGCCGGAAGATACGGCCAAACGGGATATCGACGAGGTATAGATTGCCGTCGCGGTCGAACGACGGCCCTTCCAGGAAACCGTTCAGCCTGACGCCCTCCTTGCTGGCGTCGGCCCAGGCCGACCGGGCGTCCTTGTGCAGCGCGTCCGGCAGGCGGGCGAAGACTTCGGTCTGGATATCCTGGGGCGGCGCAAAGAGGCTCATGGCACGGCTCCGTTGGTTGGGTTCAGCTGTCCTTGGCGTCGCGCAGCACGCGCAGCGCGTCGATCAGGGGGGGCAGAATTTCCTGGCAATCGCCGACAATACCAAAACGCGAGGATTTGAAAATCTGTGCGGTGGGATCGTTGTTGATAGCGACGATGGTCTTAGCCCCGCCGCAACCGGCCATATGCTGGCTGGCTCCCGATATGCCGAGCGCCAGATAGAGTTCCGGCGCAACCGTGCGGCCTGACAGCCCGATCTGAATGGAAGCAGGGCACCATTCCAGATCGCAGGCAACCCGGCTGGCGCCCAGCGCGCCGCCCAGCAGATCGGCCAGTTCGCGCGCGACCTTGAAACCTTCGGGACCATTGAGGCCGCGCCCCCCGGCAACGACGACCGCCGCGGTTTCCAGCCGGACACCCGCCGCCGCCGAGACATTGCGTTCGACGATGCGCACCCGGGTCTGCACAGCATCGGCGGCAAGCGGCACGATTTCACCCTTCCGGCCATTGTTGCGGTCCAGGGCGGCCTGGGATTTCGATTTTATCGTGAGGACGCAAGGGCCGGTCTTGAAGGACAGTGTTTCGCGCGCAGCACCGCCATAACAAGAGCGCGTCGCATGCAGGCGGCCGGCGACGAATTCGGCCTCGACGCAGGCAGTGGCGACCGTGGTGCCCAAGCGGATCGCAAGCCGGGGCGCCAGATCGGCGCCCATCGTGTCATGGCCGATTAAAATCACCGCCGGCGGCGCGTCGGCCGCAACCTCGATCAATTTCGGCATCCATGCCTCGGCCAGATAGGCGGTGTAAGCCGCGCCGTCGCCGATATGGATCCGGTCGGCCCCAAAGGCGATCAGGTCACCGGCGCTGTCGCCCAGATTTTCGCCCAGCAGCACTGCTTCGACCATGCCGCCGGTCTCATCCGCCAGCCGCCGCGCCAAGGCCAGCATCTCTCGCGACAACTCGCTCAGCGCGCCGCCTTCGGCTTGTGCGATGACAAGAACACCGCCGGGTGCGCTCATAATATATTCGCCTGGTAAAGCCGCCGGGCTAGGTTCTGCGCCATCTCGCGCGCGGAAGCACCTTGCTGGAACTCGCACTCGATGTCCCTGGAGGGGATGTAAAGCGCTTCCAGCACGCGCCGCGCGCCAAGGGCACCGGTTTGGGCTGCTTCCAACGCCAAATCTTCGACGCTCCACACCGCGATCGGCTTTCTGGCGGCGCGCATGGTCTCGCGCAGGCTGGCTTTGCGCGGCGCGCCAATTTCATGCGATATCGTGACCAGCGCCGGGGACGCCACTTCAACAATTTCGTGGCCATTTTCGATCACGCGCTGAACCCGGATAGTGCCGCCATCGACGGATATGTCCCGGGCGAAGGTGATCGCCGGGATATCCAGCAACTCGGCGATCCCGCAACCGACAACGCCGGCGTCGAAATCGGCCGCCTGACGGCCCGTCAGGACAAGATCGACATCGCCCAGCTTCCCGATCGCCGCGCTGAGCGCCAGCGCGGTGGTGTAGCTGTCGGGGTCCTGAAAGGCCGGGTCCGACAGCAGCACGCCTTCGTCAGCACCAAGCGACAAGGCCGCCTTCAGCACCTGTCGGGCCGGTTCTGCGCCCAGGGTAAGCACGGTGATCCTGGCTTCGCCGAGCGCATCGCGAATGCGCAACGCCGCCTCGACCGCCTGTTCGTCGAAGGGGCTGATTACCGGCGATACGCTGGAGGTCAGCATCATCTTGTTGGTATCGGCATCCACCCGAAGCAGGGCGGTCGGCATTTCCGGGTCTTGAATTTGCTTCACGCAGACGGCGATATGCATGGCCGCCTACGCGTCCACCAGGATGTCCATCGGAACGATGCCGTCGAAATGCTTGCGCTGGAAATTCCAGTCGGTCTGCGGCTGGACACGGCCGCGTTCGTCGGTGGCGCGGGCCATGACGCTATAGGCGCCGGGCGTGTCCACATTCCACAGATAGGACCAGCGGACCCATAGCCATTTATCGGGCGAATATTCGACATGGGCGTCGGCCCAATTCTGGCCGCCATCGACGCTCACCTCGACCCGCACGACCTCGCCTTCGCCGCTCCACGCCATGCCGCGAATCGAATGCACGCCAACCTTGATCGGCGAATCCTCGTCGCGCGGATACTTAATCAGCGTCTTCACGCCCAGCGCGGTCATCATTTTCTTGTCGGGATCGTCCGGCGACGTACCCGACACGAAATAATGGGTCTGGTGATAGCAATCGGGCATATGGTCCATGACCTCGATCTTATGAATCCATTTCACCCACCAGTTGCCAGCCCAGCCGGGGACGATCAAGCGCACCGGCGCGCCATGTACATGCTGCAAAAATTCGCCGTTATGCGACCAGGCGAGAATGGTATCGGGGTCCATCGCTTTTTCAATCGGCAACCCTTTGTCGTAATGGATGATCCCCGGATCGACGACATCGAAGTCGGTGCGGCCAACGGAACGGTATTGCAGGATCGGATCGGGCCGGCCTTCATCGAAACCCTCGACACGGATAGCGACCGCGTTGTCCTTGATCCCGGCGCGCCGCAGTACCTCGCCCAACGGCACGCCGATCCATTCGCCGCCGCTGACCAGGCAGGTGCTCGGCATCGCTTGAATGATGGCGTCGATGTCGATTTCAGCGCCCTCGATCTGGCTGCGCCAGGTGCCGTATTCTTCGTGTTTCATGTGCAAGGACGGTTTGCGGTTGTTCGAGCGGTCATTCAGGTAATCAAAAAATTCCGCATCGTTGCCGGCGCATTCGGTCACCGCGCGGACGGTCCGGCCGGGCAGCCGGCGCAGTTCCTCCAAGGTGTATTCGATGGGTTTCTCGACTTCGCCGAACAGCGAGAAGCTGTAATCGTCGGGATGGACCGGTTCCGGCATCTGCAACTGCGCAACGATGTAGGAAACATCGGTCGGCGTGATCAACCCTTCGAGATCGAGCACCGGAGAGCGCGCCAATATTACCCGGCCCTCGGCGTCGCGGCTCGGCATCAGCTCGGCCCGCTTGCGGTCTGGCCACCCGTGGACCCAATCGCCCTCCAGCTCATCTTCAGCCATGTCACCCTCCATCCATCGTTGGAATCGTCGTCTTGTGGAAACAACCGCGTCCGGAACTTACCCGATGCGCATTGTATCAGGGAACGATTACGCCCTTGCCGTCCATCTGCTTGTCGAACAGCCGATAAGCCTCTTCCGCCTGATCGAGCCGCCAGCGATGGGTGAATAATTTAGCGACATCGATCTTCCGGTCGGCGACGAACTGGGCGCAATCGGCCTGGCCGCCGGTCGAGAAGGTCCAGGACGCCATCAAGGTGATTTGCCGCCGCAACATATCGGGGCTGACTTCCAGGGTCACGTCGCCGCCTTCACCAACAAAACACGCCGTGCCCCAGGCGCGAGTCGCCTGCACGGCGGCGCGCCGCGCGCTGGACGCCGACGAGCAATCGAGCGTTTTATGGGCACCTTCGCCGTGGGTAAGGTCGCGGATCGCCGCCACCGGATCGTTGGTGCCGGGATCGATTACCACGTCGGCGCCGAACTGCCGCGCCATCTCGCAGCGCTCCGGCGATGTATCGAGCGCGATGACCCGCGCGCCCATGGCGATGGCAAGCTGCGTGGCCGACAGGCCGACCGGACCCTGCCCGAATATCGCAATCGTCTCGTCGCCACGCAAAGACAACCGGCGCAGCGCGCCATAGGCCGTTCCGGTGCCGCACGATATCGCGGCGCCGACCTCGAAGGATAGTTCGTCGGGCAGCGGCACCAGGGTGGAAACCGGAACCTTCATGTATTTCGCGTGACCGCCATGGCCGCCGGAACCGAATACGATCGGCCCATCGAGGCACATTTGCGCCCAGCCGGAATTGCAATGCTTGCAGACGCCGCAGCCCTGGTAATGGTGATCCATCACGCGCTGGCCGATCCGCGCCTCGCGCTCGGTCACCGCCGAGCCCACGGCGGCAACCACGCCGCAGGGCTCGTGGCCGGCGATGACCGGCTCGTCGCTGCGCTTGATGCCGCCACTCACGGCACCCGGCGTCCAAGTGTTTCGGTATGGCTTCAGATCGCTGCCGCACATGCCCGACGCCTTGATCTCCAGCACGACATCGCGGGGACCGGGGACCGGGTCGGGAAATTCGCGGATTTCGAGTTTCCGGTCGCCAAGAAATACCACGCCCTGCATCGCCCATCCCCCTTCAATTCGGTCAGCAGACACACTCTAACATACGGCGCCCACACAATATCTAGCGAAAATTCTTAGTTTTCCCCTAAATGTAGTTGACGCTCACGCGGGCCACGGCTATCAACGAGGCGTCCAAGTGCATGGATGCGGGGTCCATCAAGCTGATGAGGACGTCAGGGAACCCGGCGTGACGGTGCCTTTTTTTGGGTATTGTCGCGCCGGGTTTTTGTTTGGCGGCACGGGAAAGGGCGTCAGGTGCGCGGACGCGGGGTCCATCGACATATCAGTCTATACTGTCGCTGACGTTCGTAGAACTCAATAAAATACAACAAGTATTCCCCTACACTATCCGTCGATGTCCATTGATTTCCATGCAAATCCGCCTATATATGTGGTCAAATTGTGGGTTTGATTACGAGATGTAAGATTCGAGCAATGGCAAAACTGACGGCATTGAAGGTACAGAAAGCCGGGCCGGGCAAATTTGGAGACGGCAACGGCTTGATATTGGTCGTATCGCCGAAGCGGGCGAAGAAGTGGATCCTGCGGATACAGTTCCATGGTACGCGCCGCGACATCGGACTGGGCA
>PTKA01000429.1 GCA_002937525.1 Alphaproteobacteria bacterium MarineAlpha10_Bin3 | reverse complement strand
AATTGAAAAACCAAATCGGTGTATCAAGGGTGTATTTCAAAGTGACCGGAAAAAACACAATAAAAACAACCTGTTCAAAAGGTAGATGGCAGTTCTGGATCGACCGGGGTGGCACATTCACCGATGTCGTGGCGCGGCGGCCGGATGGGTCGCTGGTCACCCATAAGCTGCTGTCGGAAAACCCCGAACATTACCGCGACGCCGCCATACAGGCCATCCGCGAGCTGATGAAGATCGAGCCCGGCGCGCCGATCCCGCGCGACGCCATCGAGGTCGTCAAGATGGGCACGACCGTGGCCACCAACGCGCTGCTGGAACGCGCCGGCGACCGGACCTTGCTGGTCACGACCAAAGGGTTCCGCGACGGGCTGCGCATCGGCTACCAGACCCGGCCGCGGCTGTTCGATCTGAAGATCGAATTGCCGGAAATGCTGTATGAGCGGGTCGTCGAAGCCGATGAACGGGTCATGGCGGAAGGCAAGGTGCGCCAGGAACTCGATCTAGCGGCGCTGCGGCCGCTGCTGCAAGCCGCCCATGACGACGGCATCCATTCGGTCGCCATCGTCTTCATGCATGGCTACCGTTTCCCGGCGCATGAAACCGCGGCGGCGGCGCTGGCCCGCGAAATCGGGTTCAGCCAGATTTCGACCAGCTACGAGACCAGCCCCTTGATGAAGTTCGTCAGCCGCGGCGACACCACGGTGGTCGACGCCTATCTTTCGCCGCTGCTGCGCCGCTATGTCGATCATGTCGCGGCTGAATTGGGCGGAACCCGGCTGATGTTCATGCAGTCGAGCGGCGGATTGACCGGCGCGCATCTGTTCCAGGGCAAGGACGCGATCCTGAGCGGCCCCGCCGGCGGCATCGTCGGCGCGGTGGAAACCGCCGGCCAGGCCGGTCTGGACAAGATCATCTCGTTCGACATGGGTGGCACCTCGACCGACGTCGCGCATTACAACGGGGTCTATGAACGCGCCTTCGAGACCCAGGTCGCCGGGGTGCGGATGCGCGCGCCGATAATGCTGATCCACACCGTGGCCGCCGGCGGCGGCTCGATCTGCTTCTTCGATGGCAGCCGCTACCGGGTCGGGCCGGAATCGGCGGGCGCCAATCCGGGACCGGCCTGTTACCGGCGCGGCGGTCCGCTTTGCGTCACCGACTGCAACGTCATGCTGGGCAAGCTGCAACCGGAACACTTCCCGCATGTCTTCGGCAAAAACCAGGATGCGCCGCTCGACGCCGATGTGGTGCGGGCGAAATTCGCCGCCCTGGCGAAGGAAATTCACGCCGCCACCGGCGACGAACGCAGCCCGGTCGAGGTCGCCGACGGCTATCTGAAAATCGCGGTCGAGAACATGGCCAACGCAATCAAGAAAATTTCCGTCCAGCGCGGTTATGATGTGACCGGCTACACGCTCAACTGTTTTGGCGGCGCCGGCGGGCAGCACGCCTGTCTGGTCGCCGACGCGCTGGGCATGACCAAGGTGCTGATCCACCCGTTAGCGGGCGTGTTAAGCGCCTATGGCATGGGGCTGGCCGATATCCGGGCCTTGCGGGAACGCGCGGTCGAAGCGACCCTCGACGACGCCATGATGCCGGCGCTGGCCGCCGAACTGGACGACCTTGCCGGCCAAGCCGTGGCCGAACTGCGCGAACAGGATATTCCAGAGGCGCGGATCGAAATCGTCCGCCGCGCCCATCTGCGCTATGAGGGCAGCGACACGCCGCATGCGGTCGAATTCGGCACGCCGGCGGAAATGACCGCCCGCTTCGAGACCGCCCATCATCAGCATTACGGCTTCATCATGCCGGAGAAATACCTGATCGTCGAAGCGGCGGCGGTCGAGGCGATCGGCTTGATGGCCAAAACGCAAGAGCCCGATCTGAACGGCGCGGCAGCCGGCGGCAGCACCCCGGAACTGGCCGTGGTGAGCGCCTATATGGATGGCGCGGAACGCGACACCCCCGTGATCGACCGCGATGCGTTGCGGCCCGGCGACACTGTCGCTGGACCGGCCGTCATCCGCGAACAGACGGCGACGACGGTCGTCGAGCCCGGCTGGCAGGCCGAGATGACGCCTAAGGGGCATCTGATCCTCACGCGAATCGTGGCGATGCGGCAGAATTTCGCCGTCGGTACGCAATGCGACCCGGTGATGCTGGAAGTCTTCAACAATCTGTTCATGTCCATCGCCGAACAGATGGGCATCACCCTGCAAAACACCGCCTATTCGGTCAATATCAAGGAGCGGCTGGATTTTTCCTGCGCGATTTTCAACCCGAACGGCATGCTGGTCGCCAACGCCCCGCATATTCCAATTCATCTGGGTTCGATGAGCGAATCGATCCGCACCGTCCTGACCGAAAACCGCGGCGTCATGAAGCCGGGCGACGTCTATGTCGTGAACGCGCCCTATAATGGCGGCACCCATTTGCCCGACGTCACGGCGATCACGCCGGTCTTCGACAAGGCAGCTGATTCGATCCTGTTC
>PTKA01000428.1 GCA_002937525.1 Alphaproteobacteria bacterium MarineAlpha10_Bin3 | reverse complement strand
AAGTGGTACGGTGCTGGTTCCGGGCAGTATGTCTCCCTGCTAAACTTGCAGGATGGCGCCAAGTATGAAGTCCAGATATGGTCTTCGGATCCGCGCTATGGCCTAAACGCGGAACAGATCATCCTGCCAGGCCTCTCCTTGGGTATTCGGGATGGCCATTATGCCGTCGGCGCCTTCACGGCGACCGGCTCATCGGCCGCCACGACGCCGAAAAACACCAGCTTGCTGCCGACCAGCCGGGCACATCCCGTCTCCGCCTCGGGCGCGGGTTCGCGTTCAAACCAACCGCTGAGCAGACCCGTCTTCTTGCCCGGTTCGGCATCGCCGCCGCACGCGCTCACCATGGCCGCCAGGACCAGCGCGATCCCTCGATTGCGGCGGCGGCGAACCCCAGTTAAACTGCGATATCTTTGGAGAATTGAATCTTTGAAGCGCATTCGCATTCCCAGGCTGTTGCCTGGCCTCGTCGCGGCGGTTGGCGTCGCCTTGATTACGCCGACTGGCGAGTCGCGGGCAAGCGGTATTTCGCTTATCCACGACACCGAGATCGAAAACACGATCCGCCTATTCGCAACGCCGCTGTTCGAGGCCGCGGGGCTGGAAGCGGCCGACATCCGTATCCATATCGTCAAGGATGCGAGCCTGAATGCCTTTGTCGCCGGCGGGCAGCGGCTGTTCATCAACACCGGCCTGCTGATGAAGACTGAACATGCCGGCCAGATCATCGGCGTGATCGCCCATGAGACCGGCCATATCGCCGGCGGCCATTTGCTGCGCCTGCAGGAAAAATTACGCAATTCCACGGCGCAGACGATTCTCACCTATGTTCTGGGCGGCGTGGCGGCGGTGGCGTCGGGCAATCCGGGTGTCGCGGCGGCGGTCATTGCCGGTGGCGCCACGATCCAGCAGCGTACCTTGTTGAGCTACACCAGGACGATGGAACAGGCCGCCGATCAAGCGGCGATCGATTTTCTTGAGGAAACCGGAAAATCGTCCGTCGGCCTGCTGGAATTTCTTGGCACCCTGTCCAGCCAGGAATTCCTGACCAGCGACAATCAGGATCCCTATATCCGCTCGCACCCCTTGACCCGCGACCGGATGGAATTTCTGCGCAACATAATCAAGAATTCGCAATTCTCCGACACCCCGATCGCGGACGATCTGAAACGCGCGCATGACCGGATGCGGGCCAAGCTGAAGGGCTTCCTCAACCCGACCGGGCGAACCTTGCGCGAATTCAAATCCACCGACCAGCGAGTCCCGGCCCGCTACGCCAGAGCCATCGCCTTCAAGGAATCGAATCAGGTCGAAAAGTCGTTGGCGCTGATCGACGGCTTGATCGCGCAATTTCCCGAGGATCCGTTCTTTCACGAATTGAAAGGCGATATATTGCAGGATGCCGGCCGGGCGGCGGATTCGATTCCGCCCTATCGCACGGCGGTGGAGATTCTGCCCTGGGCGGCGCTGATCCGCACCAATCTTGCCCAGTCCCTGCTTGAATTGAACGATCTTGACGCCAGCCGAGAAGCGCTCGACAATCTACTCAAGGCCGTGCGCTACGAACCGGAAAGCGCGATAATCTGGCGCTTGATGGCAAAAGCCTACTCGAACGAAGACGATCAGGCGAATGTCATGCTGTCGCTCGCCGAAGCGGCGCTGCTGTCGGGGAAGCGGGATGTGGCGCGATACCGGGCGACGCGGGCGCTGACATTGTTGCCGGCGGGTTCGGCCGGCTGGCTCCGCGCTCAGGACATCCAGAACGCATCGGTCAAACACGAAAACGAAGGGGGCTGACCGTCATGCCGCAAATTCGCTTCTTCGGCGGCCTGATATCCGCAATGTTCGCATTGGCGCTTCTTGCGTCGCCGGCAGTGCCGCAAATCGCCGAAAACGACAAGCGCGCAATCGAGGATATCGTCCGCCAGTATATTCTCGACAATCCGGAAATCATCGCCGATGCGATCGCCCGTCTGCGCCAGCGCGACCGCCTTGCGCGCGCCCAATCGCAAGCGCGCGCCCGTGACGAAAACGCGGCGCGAATTTACCATAATCCGCTAACGCCCGAGATGGGCAATCCGAACGGCGATGTTACCGTCGTCGAGTTTTTCGACTATCAATGCGGATACTGCAAACGGGTGTTCCCGGTCTTCAAGAAGGTCATCGCGAGCGACAGGAATCTTCGCGTGCTGATGAAGGAATTGCCAATTCTGGGGCCGGTATCGCGCTTCGCCGCGCGCGCCTCGATGGCCGCCGAAAAGCAGGGTAAATTTTTCGCCTATCACGCCGCCCTGATGGAATTGAGCGGCCGGTTGACTGAAAAACGGGTTATCCAGACGGCGCGCCGGGTCGGGCTCGATATCGAAATATTGGTCAGGGATATGGCCGACCCGGCGATCGAAAGCTATCTCGACCAGACCCTGGAACTGGCCCAGGCGCTCGGCATCAATGGCACGCCGGCGTTCCTGTTCGGCGATCAACTGGTGCCCGGCGCGATCGAGGAAG
>PTKA01000427.1 GCA_002937525.1 Alphaproteobacteria bacterium MarineAlpha10_Bin3 | reverse complement strand
CTTGGTCATTTTAGGGTTGATGTTCGTGGGCACCTATCAGGTGTTTGGGCGAAAACTCCTTAACATTCCGGTCCCTGGATATGTCGATATCGTCGAAGTATCGATGACGATATTTGCGTTTCTCGGTATCGCCTATTGCCAGAAGCTTGGCGGCCATATCCGGATGGAAATCATCATTGGCCGGTTCAAGGGACGCTGGTTATACGCGGTCGAACTTCTGGGTACGCTGGCCGTGATCATGCTCATGACCATTTTGATTTATTACACTTGGGAGCATTTCATGCGCGCCTATACCATCGGTGACAGTTCGATTGATATCGAAATCATACTTTGGCCCTCCAAACTGCTGGTGCCGTTTGCGTTCTCGGTATTGATGATTCGGCTGTTATTGCAGGCGGTCGGTTTCACCCGGCTGATTATGGATCCCAACGCTGAACCGATTGCAGTGCCGCATATCGAAAGCGTGGACGAACAGGCGCAGCACGAAATCGACGCGGGTCTGGCCGGCGAAATAGAAAAAGTCGATTTACTTGGTGCCAACAAGAAGCCGGGAGTCCACTGATGGATGATTTTACAATAGGCCTGATCGGCACCGGCGGGTTGCTGATCATGGTTTTCTCCGGCGTGCGGGTCTTCGCCGCCGCCGCGATCACTGGCCTGTTCGGAGTTGTTGCAATTATCGGCTGGGACGCGGGCGCCGGCATCGTCGGAACCGTGCCGCATTCCAAGTCGGTCAATTATGCGCTCAGTGTGTTGCCGATGTTCATTCTGATCGGCTTCATTGCCTACCATGCCGGCTTGACCCACGCCTTGTTCGATGCGGCTAAAGCCTGGTTCGGTTGGGTTCCCGGTGGGCTGGCCGTTGCCAGCGTATTCGCAACCGCCGGTTTCGCCGCCGTGTCGGGCGCCAGCACGGCGACCGCCGCTGTCTTCAGCCGGGTGGCGATCCCGCATATGCTGGAACACGGCTATGACAGGAGGCTGGCGGCCGGGGTGGTCGCGGCGGGTGGCACATTGGCGTCGCTGATCCCGCCAAGCGCGATCCTGGTCATCTACGCCATTATCGTTGAGGAATCGGTCGGTAGGCTGATCCTCGCCGGGTTCCTGCCGGGGATGGTGTCGGCGCTGGTTTACGCCGCCCTGATCATCGGACAATGCAAATTGAATCCGAAACTGGGCCGGCCGATCAAATCCCCGCCGCGCCGCGAACAATGGGCCACGGTGCCGGGGACGCTGCCGATTGTCGCCGTTGTCGCGATCATCTTCAGCGCGATGTATACCGGCTGGGCGACGCCGACCGAAGCCGGTGCGCTTGGCGCCTTCGTGGTGCTGATCATCGCGGTATACCGGGGCATGCGCTGGGGCAAGCTCGAAGCAGCTTTGGTCGAGACGGCCAAGCTGACTGTCATGATCTTCTCGCTGATCTGGGGTATCTTGATCTTCGTGCGGTTTCTTGGCTTTGCCGGGCTGCCGCAGGCTTTCGCCGAATGGCTGACCAGTCTGCCGCTGCCACCGACCGTGGTCATGATCATGATTTTACTTGGCTATGCGGTGCTGGGTATGTTCATGGACGCCATCGGCATGTTGCTGCTGACCTTGCCCGTGGTCTACCCGGCGGTGATGGCGCTGGGCTACGATCCGATCTGGTTTGGCATCATTGTCGTCAAGATGTGCGAGGTGTGCCTCATCACCCCACCGGTGGGCCTTAACTGTTATGTCGTGGCTGCGGTCAGACCGGATATACCATTGGGCGATGTGTTTCGAGGGATAACGCCGTTCTTCTTCGCCGATGTGGCGACCATCGGCCTGTTCCTGGCATTCCCCGGTATCATCACGTGGCTGCCGGATCTGGTGAACAGCTAGACTGCACGCCTGCAATCAACGGCCGTTGGGATTATGCGAAGAGTTTGTCGATATCTTCCTGGGAAATTTCTTCTCCGGGCAGTTGCGGGCCGTTAAGAAGGGCTTCGTCGCCCGTGGGCGTTTCCTTCGGCAGTTCGATGCCCAGCGCTTCGATGTCTTCGCGACCCCACAGATCGATCATCGCATTGACCCGGTCTTCAACGAACTGCATCGACTTGAAGACCCGCGTGATTCGCTGCCCGGTTATGTCCTGGAAAGTGCAGGCTTCGATCGCCCGCATGGATTTTTCGCCAATTTTATCGCACAGCAACGACACGTTCTTGTCGGCGCCCGATTGACGGATCTGTTCGACCAAATCGTCGATGCCTTCCAGTTGTTCCAGAATGCCGTTGGTCGCGTCCTCGGTCGATTTGACGATGGCGTCCAGTTGTTGGGCGACGGATTCGAATCGTGTTCGTTCGTCGTCCACGGCATTCATCTGTGCGATTTCTTCGCGCATGCGCTGTGTATACTGAAAAAGATTCAGAATTTCGGAACGCAGCCTTTCATCATGGATATTCGACACATCCACGCTCATTTTTTCCCGCATAACACAGCCCCCAACTAGGTGTTTAGTCCCGGCATTTAATGGTGCATTATTTTCCCTGGAAT
>PTKA01000426.1 GCA_002937525.1 Alphaproteobacteria bacterium MarineAlpha10_Bin3 | reverse complement strand
TTGGCGGCGACATCGAGGCCCCGGCTGTTGAAACCGTTGCGGTTGATGACGGCGGCGTCTTCGGTCAGCCGGAACACCCGTGGCCTGGGGTTGCCCGGCTGGGGCCTGGGCGTGACGGTGCCGATTTCAGCGAAACCGAAGCCAAGCCGCAACGCGCCGCGATAGGCCGCCGCATCCTTGTCGAACCCGGCGGCAAGCCCGATGGGATTGGGAAAGTCCAGTCCCCACAGCCGCGTCGCCAACGCCGGATCGTCCGCGCCTGCCGGCCGCGGACCCAAACCATGCCCGAGCGCCCATAGCGCAACGCCATGCGCGCGCTCCGGGTCGAGCAGGTGAAGCAGGCGGGTCGAGAATGTGGGAAAATTCATGGATCCGTTACGGCAGCCGATGATCGTGGCGGTGAGAATCGAACATGGCGCGCGACAACGCAAGCATCGAGGCTGGGATTTGTATGAAATTCACTCACGCCCCGTCCGTACGCGGTAGGGAAATCCGGTCGAGCTTGGCTTCGATACGCAGCAGATGGCGGGTCAGGCGGCGTTCGACATCTTTCAGGGATTCCGACGATGCGTAGTTTTTGGCAACGTCGAGCTTGTCGGCGGCGATTCTTTCGCGGATATGGCCGATTGCGCGATCGGTTCGCTGCCGATGGTCGTTGAACGCCGCGTCGCCATCGCGGCGCGCCCGCCAGAAAAACCAGAACATACCACCCAGCAGGGGCAGTTCGACCACCGTCAAATATTTGAACATCTCGATGCTCCAAGCCGCTGTCATGGAAAGGGGGCCCTTTCAGGAAAATCATGGTGTTTTCTAAAGTTCGAAGTTGGTTTCGACCTTGATGCCGCCGGGATGGCCGCGCCAGGACTGGCGCGCGCCGGCGGGGATACGCGGCAACCGCACCGGTTCCGAGCGCAGGCAGCCGCTGACCGCATCCAGTCCGTCATCCGGCCCCTTGTAGCCGCCGGGCCGCCATTCGCGCATTTCGACGTCGAAAGGCGTTTCCCAGACCGTGCGATGGGCATACAGATTGCCGGCGGCGAGAACGGCGTCGAAGCCTTCCATGATGCGCCGGTCCTTCGGCACATGGCTGGCGGCCTCGACGACGGCGCAACCGACACCGGCGACGCCGAGTTCCCGGCGCAGCAGGCCGGGCAGGAACTTGCCGACGCCGTTGGTTTCAATGGTCACCGATGGCACGTAATAGCGGCGCGCGAATGCGGCGACCTGGCGGCATTGCTGGGTTGCTTCGTCGCACTCGTCGGCCGGGTCCACGCCAAGATAGCGCAAGCGATGCAGCCAGTAGCGGCCTTGCGTATCGGTAAAGACCAGCGCCACGACGCTGCCATCGCCCTTGCCCGGCGCGCCGTAAGCCGGGTCCCACCAGCAGCTCGCCGAAACCAGCCGCCGGCCTTCCAGGCTCAACGTCGCGGTTCCGTTCCGGTCCTGATACTGGAGGGCGCTATCGTAGACGCGCATCCGTTCCGGATCGAGCCGGCCGGCGCTGATATTGACCGGCCGCAGCATCATCTGGCTGGCGAACTTGTTGGGACCATGGCGTTCGCGAAGCGACGCGATCGCCGCCGCATCGAACCGTTTGGGCCATCGGCTGTGGCCCCTGGCATCGAGCAAGGGAAGCTCCAAGCGCTCGAATCCGGCCAGAAAGGGCGCGGTTTCTCCGGTTTCGGCGCGCGACGCATCGGCGTAGATCGTATAATAGCTGTGCGGCGTCCCGGCATACAGACGGTCAAAACCGGCCGCCACCTTGGCGACGAAACTAGGATCGCGGTCGCGCCAGTAGCGCGGGTCGCGCATCAATTCGCGCAGGCGTGCTTCGGCGGCGTCCGTGTTACCCGTTCCGGCGTCGGCGGAATCGGGTTGTTCGGGCGCGAACTCCAGATCGTCTTCTTCGACCAGCGGGGCCAGGATGTCCCACATCTGGCTGCCGAACGCCTGGGCGAACAGTTCCGCCACGCGCGGCGTGATCGCCGCGTCCAGTTCGGCGCGTTCTTCTTGCGACAGGTTGGCCGCGAGCGCCGAAGCGATCTGCGGCACGACGTCTTGTGTATGGTTCTTTTCCATTATCTTGGTCCTTATCTGATTTGACGTTGTGATCGGTAAATTCGGCCGCGCCGGATTGTCATTCTTGCGGGTACAGCCGTTTGAAGCCGTCGCTCACCTTGCGAAGGATGGCCGGGTCGCGGTCGCGCCAGTAGCGCGGATCGCGGATCATGCGGCGTAGCGCGCCTTCATCCGCAGCCTCGCCGATGGTGCCGCCGCGCAGGACGCTCGGTTCCCCGCTTTGCATCAAGCGGTGCAACGCGAGTACCCCGTCATAGCTTGAGGACAGGCTTGCGTAGGCGTCCGGCGGCAGGTGGCGCTGGCCCCACACCTGCAACTGGCGGCGGGTTTCGGTCCATTTTTGCGTTCCGCCGAATTGCTGTTCGAGCCGCGCCTCGTCGGCCATGGCACTACGGCCGGCGCCCAGTTCATCGACGATCGGCTGGAGTATCGGTGTATGAATGTCC
>PTKA01000425.1 GCA_002937525.1 Alphaproteobacteria bacterium MarineAlpha10_Bin3 | reverse complement strand
CGCCGTTTTCGCCCAGCACCGGCGTGACCAGCGCCATGAACTTGGTGCGCAAATCGTCCCAGCTCATCGGGTTGCCGGGGTTGCCGCGGGCCAGCGCGGTTTCCGCGTCCAGCGCGCCGCCGTCGGCAAAACTGAGGCGGATGCGGGCCGAGGTCATGATCCGGTCCGGGGCGGCAATGAGGGTGACGCGCGAAAGCGTGTCGCGCAGCGTGGGATCGGCGACCCGTTGGGCAGAGAAATCCGCGCTGGTTACGCCGTAGCCGTGCAATCCCAGAGCCGCGCAATAGGCGGTGCTGAACTTGCCTTCGAGGCCGGTTTGCGGGTCGGGATTGCCGGCCAGCTTGATGCAGGACGGGTTGACTTCGACCTCGATGGCGTCGATGGGCCGGGCGGCGGCGGCATCGGCGACGCTGCGCATGGCGTCGATTACCGGATGGGTCAACAGGCACGATGCGTAGGGTTTCAGGGTATTGCGGGTAATCTCCAGCGGGCCGGAAAAATCCAGGTTCTGGATGACCGCCGCGCGGTCCTGGACATAGGCGTCGCCAAAACCGCCTTGCGGTTCCAGCAGGCCGTCGGCGGCATCGAATCCCGCCGCCGCCAGTTCGGCCGCCAGCACGCCGTTCATCGCCGCCTTGCCGGCGTGAAAGGGCTTCGACATGGTGCCGAACGACGCCGTGAGGCCGGCGGCCTGGGTTGCCGCCGCGCCCAGCGCGTTACGGATGCCCGGCTCGTCCAATCCCAGCAGCGTGGCGGCGGCCGCGGCGGCGGCCAGACAGCCGAACATGCCGGTCGAATGGAAGCCGCGCAGATTGGCGGCGCCGCCGAACCCGATGCCGAGCCGCGCGCCGATTTCGAACCCGGTGATGAAGGCGTTCAGTATATCGCGGTCGCAAGCGCCACTATGCTGGCCCATTGCCAGCGCCGCCGCCCAGGTCGGATTGCCCAGATGGGCGACCGCCCCGACATGGGTGTCGTCATAGTCGAGGCAATGGCCGTGCGTGGCGTTGATCAAGGCGGCGATGGCCGGTGCGCTGCGCCCGCCAAGCAGGATTTGCGCGCCGCCCGATGAATTCCACGCGAGCGCGACCTTGCGGACGATCCGGCCGGCGTCTTCGTCCGCTGCGCCCAGTGCTACGCCCAGCGTATCGACCAGCACCATGCGGGCTGCGTCCACCGCTTCGGTCGGATCGTTGCGCCCCGGCGCGCTGGCGATGAAACGGGCGGCGGCGGCGGCGTTGGCGAAATTGGCGGTGGCAAAGGTCATGAGAATGCTCCGTCTTTTTCGAGGGCCGCGCGTTCTTCGTCGTCATAGCCAAGATCGCGCAAAATGCCCTCATTGTCCGCGCCGAGCCCCGGCGCCGGGCGGGGAGTGCTGCGCGTCAATCCGGCCCGGTGCAGCGGATTGACAAGATAGGGCGTGCGTTCCGTTTCCCCATTATAGGCGATCAGGCCGCGTTCGGCGACCAATTCGGCGGCCAGCGCCTCGTCCGGCGTATAGACGGCGCAGATCGGGATCTGTTCCGACGCCATCTTGGCGAGCAGCGAATCGCGGGTGTGGGCCTGGCAATAACCGGCAATCGCCGCGCGGTAGAGCACGCCCCGATCGCCGTGGGTGGTGTGGCGGTCGGCCGGGGTTTCGGCCGCGTCGATCAGATCGGGGCGTTCGATAAAGCGGCAGAACTGGGCCCAGTTGCGCGCCTCCAGCAAGGACACCGCGACCGGTTTGCCATCGCCCGCAAGATAGGTGTCGTAGCGTGGATTGCCGCCCCACGGCTGCATTCCGGGTTCGCCCGACGCCCCGGTCAGCCGCGCCATGCCGGCGGTAAGGACGATGTTGCACATATAGAACAGGCAGTCGAACATCGATAAATCGATATAGCAGCCATCGCCGGATTGTTGCTTGCGCATCAGCGCCGCCAGGATCGCGGTCGGCGCCATCGCCGCGGCGGCGTAATCGGCGGCCTGGAAACCGGGAACCGCGGGCAGCGCCTCCCGGTCCAGCGCAACCCCCATCAGCCCGGTCATCGACTGGATCACCAGATCGTGCCCCGGCACGCTCGCCATCGCGCCGTCCTGGCCATAGCCGGTGATGGCGCAATACACGATGGCAGGTTTGAGGGTCCGGGCGCGTTCGTAATGCACGTCCAGTTTGCGGGCGACGCCGGTACGGTAGGATTCGACGATCACGTCGGCGCTGGCCATCAGCCGGTGCGCGACTTCGCGCCCGCCTGCCTTGGCGAGGTCCAGGGCCATCGAGCGCTTGCCGGCGTTGACGCTGTTGAAATAGACCCCGCCGGAATCTTTGAATTCAGGCGGATTATGGCGGCTGTAATCGCCGCTGCCGGGCTGTTCGACCTTGATCACGTCGGCGCCAAGGTCGGCCAGCATCTGGGTACACCAGGGGCCGGGCAGCAGGCGGCTGAAATCCACGATCCGGATTCCGGACAGAACCGGCCCCTTGGTGGCGTCGTTTTGGCTGGCCATTGAACTTCCTTCGTTCAGGGTCGCGGCGCGCGGCTGTCCGCGGGTTACGG
>PTKA01000424.1 GCA_002937525.1 Alphaproteobacteria bacterium MarineAlpha10_Bin3 | reverse complement strand
GCCACCCTATTTTCTTTATCACAGGAACATTCAAGGACTGCCTTTGTCATGATCGACCCCTTTGGCCGGGCCGTAACCTATCTTCGCGTGTCGGTCACCGACCGGTGCGATTTCCGCTGCGTGTATTGCATGTCGGAAGACATGACCTTTCTGCCCAAGGCCGACATCCTGTCGCTGGAAGAGCTGGACCGGATATGCAGCGCGTTCGTCGGCCATGGCGTGCGCAAATTGCGCCTGACCGGCGGCGAGCCGCTGGTGCGGCGCAACATCATGTGGCTGTTCGAAAGGCTGGGCCGTCACCTGGATAGCGGCGCGCTGGACGAGTTGACCTTGACGACGAATGGCAGCCAGTTGCCCAAATATGCCCGCGCGCTGGCGGCGGCGGGAGTGAAGCGGGTCAATATCTCGCTCGATACGCTGGACGCGGACAAGTTCCGGGCGATCACCCGCTGGGGCAAGTTCGACCGGGTCATGGAAGGCATCGCCGCGGCCAAGGATGCCGGGCTCGGCGTGAAGATCAACACGGTGGCGCTGAAGGGCGTCAACGACGATGAGTTGAGCGACATGGTGCGCTGGTGCGGCGCCGGCGGCTATGACCTCACCTTCATCGAGGTGATGCCGATGGGCGATATCGGCGATGCCGACCGCTATGACCAGTATCTGCCGCTATCGGCGGTGCGGGCGCGGCTGGAAGAAAATTGGACGCTGGTTGAGTCCGACCATGATTCGGGCGGTCCGGCGCGCTATGTATCGGTCGCCGAGACCGGGCGCAGAATCGGCTTTATCACGCCGATGACCCATAATTTCTGCGAATCGTGCAACCGCGTGCGGCTGACCTGCACCGGTACGCTCTATATGTGCCTGGGCCAGGAAGACGCCGCCGACCTGCGCGCGCCGATCCGGGCCAGCGCCGATAACGGCCTGCTCGACGCGGCCATCGCCGAGGCGATCGGCCGCAAGCCCAAGGGCCATGATTTCATCATCGACCGGCCGCACAGCGCCCCCGCCGTCAGCCGCCATATGAGCGTCACCGGCGGATAGCAATAAAACCGAAGGAACCAAATATGGATATCGGCGTCTTTATCTTTGCGACCGACTACAGCATCGCGCCCGATGAGCTTGCGCGCGAACTGGAGACGCGCGGCTTCGCATCGCTTTACCTGCCCGAACACACCCATATACCGACCAGCCGGCGTTCGCCCTGGCCCGGCGGTGGAGAATTGCCCAAGGAATATTCCTACACGCACGACCCATTCGTGGCGCTGTCCTTTGCCGCCGCCGCGACGACCAAACTCAAGATCGGCACGGGTATTTGCCTGTTGCCGCAACGCGACCCGATCGTTACCGCGAAGGCGGTCGCCAGTCTGGACCTGTTGTCGGGCGGGCGCTTCATTTTCGGCATCGGCGGCGGCTGGAATGTCGATGAGATGGAAAACCATGGCGTCCAGTACAAGACCCGTTTCAAGCAGATGCGCGAACATGTCCTCGCCATGAAGGCGCTGTGGACGCAAGAGACCGCCGAATATCACGGCGAGTTCGTCGATTTCGACCCGGCCTGGTCCTACCCCAAACCGGCCCAGCGTCCGCACCCGCCGATCATCCTGGGCGGCGAGACCGATTACACGGTCAACCGGGTGGTCGAATATTGCGACGGTTGGCTGCCGCGCGGCGGCCGGAACTTCGATGCGGCCGAAGGCATGGGACGGCTGCGCCGGGCGGCCGACAAGGCCGGACGCGACATGGCCTCGCTTTCGGTAACCCTGTTCCGCGCCGAACCCGACGCACAAAAACTCGAATCCTACGCCCAGGCCGGCATTGAAAGCGCCTTGTTCAATCTGCCTTCGGCCGGCCGCGAGACGGTTCTACCGCTCCTCGACGAATTCGCCGCCCTGCTGTAAGGCCGATTTATAAGGCGGCGATGAACCGCTCGATGTGGTCGTTCACCACGCCGGGCGCTTCCATCATGCAGAAATGCCCGCATCCCGGCAGGGTCTCGCTTTGTACCCCGGCGACTCGGTCCAGCAGCATTTGCTGATAGGGGCTGGTTTCGCCGGCGGCAAGCGGCCGCCGCAGCCGGTCTGCCCCCATTGCCGTGCTTTGTGTGACCAGCACCGGGATATCCAGAGCGGACAGGATGGTATCGAGCCGCCTTGCTTCCCAGTCGATCATCGCGTGCAAAAGCGCCGATCCGACCGCTTCGGGCATCGCCCGCACCTGGGCCAGTTTGGCCTCTTTCCAGGCCGGGGGATCGCCGAAAAACATGCCCTCGAACAAGGCTTCCACGACGGCTGGAAAGCCGCGCTCGGCGATGCTGGCGTCAAGATTTTCCATCGCCGTGGCGCGGCCAAGCCGGCTGCCATCGACGAGCACCAGCGCGGCGACCCGCGCCGGCGCAAGGTGGCGCGCTTCCATCACCACCCGGCACCCCATCGAATGGCCGATCAGGACCGCATTGCTCAAATTTTCCGATTCCAGCAGATCGGCGACGTCGCGCCCCAATGTATCGATGTCCATCGGAGCGTCGCCGCACGGCGATGCGCCGTGCCCG
>PTKA01000423.1 GCA_002937525.1 Alphaproteobacteria bacterium MarineAlpha10_Bin3 | reverse complement strand
AACATCGGCAGCACATGGTTCAGCAGCAGATCGACATCGCTTCCGGGCATCAGGATATGACTGGAATCAATCGACAGAATATCGCCCGGCTCAAATCCGGCAAAGGGTTCGAGACCGCATTGCTGTAGCGTGCGGCGCTCCAGCGTGACCGCGTCTAGTCCTGCCAGTGCCGCGCGCGGCGCCGGGTCGATCGCCGTGATGACGGTATTCAGTCCGCCATCGGCCACGGCGCGGGCATAAAACCGGGTCGAGTGCCCGGACCCGATCTCAACGATGCGGCGCGGCGCCAGCGCGCGCGTCATCGTATAGGCCATGGCACCGTCCAGCCGGGGAAACCAGTCCTGTTGCCAGCGCGGGGCCGGGGCCGGCAAATCGCCGATTGCGGTCAACATTTGCCGGTAGCCGTCCAGCACGCCGAGCCATTCGCGAAATTCGCCCTGGCTGGCCTCGAACAGCGCCTCAATCGGCGCGTAAGAGGGCCGGCCGCCCGGCGGCGGCGCGAGGCCGGCATAACGATAGGGGATGAAATACCCCTGGGGACACAGCCCCAGCACGGTCGGCAAACCGTATCGAAGACGCCGCCGCCAGGCCTGGAACTTGGGCCAACGGCCGGTGAGCCGGGTCATGGCCGCAGCGTCATTCCCTCGCGCGCAACGACGGTCCCGGACCGTGCCGCTTGCGCCTCGCGGGCGACGACATCCATGAAATCATCGTCATGCGAGGGGTCGTGATGAAAAATCACCAGCGTCTTCGCACCGGCGGCTTCGACCAGCCGCAAACCTTCTTGCCAGGTCGAGTGGCCGTAACCCTTGAACTTTGGATATTCGGCTTCGGTGTAGGTTGAATCGTAGATCACGAGATCCGCGCCGGCGATCAAGTCGATGATGTCGCGGTCCAGCTTGTCGTCGAAATGTTCGGTATCGGTTATGTAGCAAATCGCCCGGCCATCGAATTCGACCCGGTATCCGGTTGCGCGGTTGGGATGATTCAAGGAGCCGGTGCGGACGCTAACACCCGGCCCCGGCGTCAATGCCGCGCCGTGATGGAAGTCATTATAGAAAACATCGGCCTGAAAAATTTCCGGCGGCACCGGAAACAGCGGCGCCATCATCATCTCGACCAGAACCTGACGCAGATTATGTTCGGGCAGCAGATGCCCGGCCCACAGGCGTATTTTATTTCCCGGAATGAACATCGGCACGAAAAACGGCAGGCCGCAAACATGATCGAAATGGGTGTGGGTGAGGAACAGGTCGATGTCGCACGCACCTTCGCCGGCCACAACCCCGCCCAACTTACGCAGGCCGGTTCCGGCATCGAAGATGAAGCGGCGGCCGCCGCATTTGATCTCAAGGCAAGAGGTATTGCCGCCATAGCGCACCGTATCGGGATCGGGGCAGGCGATACTGCCGCGCACGCCCCAGAAGGTGACGCTGAATTCGAGTTGTTCCGCCATCAATCGCGTCCCTTTTTGCCGAGCGCGCCCCGCCTTTACTTCACCCTTGTTCGATATCAAATTCGGCGCTGGATTAAAAGCAGAAAAATCGGCAATCAGGCGGCGATGATTGCCTCGCCCTTGACCAAAGTGCGGTGCAATTCGCGCGGCTGGGTCGGATCCGCCGCCGTGCGGCTGTGCATCGTGCAGCGATTGTCCCAAAGCAGCGCTTCGTTCGGCTGCCAGGCATGGGACCAGCGCAGCACCGGTGCGGTCGCCAGCGCCCACAGCGTGTCCAGCAATTCTTCGCTTTGAACATCGTCCAGTTCCACGACATAGCTTGATGGCGACGCATAGCGCCGGCCCAGATACAGCGCCTTGCGGCCGGTTTCGGGATGCACCCGCACCAGTGGGTGGACCGGTCCGGTAATGTCGTCGCGCGACGCCGGCAAGGTCTGGGTCGGCCGCACGCCGCCCGACGTGTTGCGGCTGGAATCATGGCGGATATGCAGCCCGGCAACGCGGTCCTTCAGATCGCGCGGCAGATTGTCGTAGGCGTCATACTGGTTGGCGAACACGGTCTCGCCGCCGCCATTCACCGGCACCTGTATTGAATAGAGCAGGCTGCCCTTGGGCGGGTTTTCGACGTAGGAATTATCGGTATGCCAGAACAGTTTCTTGCTGCCGGAACCCTCGCGGATATTCTCGCGCGGCTTGCCGTCCTCGCCGAGATTGGAGATGTAGGAAATTCCGGGCAGGCGGTTGACCCGCGCCGTTCCCGTCTTATACCCGGCGTCGATGAAATATTGCCGCGATCCGGTCGCTTGCGCCCCACCCAGCGCTGCGGCCACGGCCAGTAAATCTTCATCCGCCAGCACCTGGTTGCGGAACAACAGCACCAGATGGTCGCGCCAGGCCGATTTCAGGAATTCAACGATATCGCCGGTGAGCGGCGCGGCCAGATCGACGCCGACAATTTCGGCGCCGAGCGCCTTACCGGACGGTTTGATTTTACGTTCCAAAGTATCTAGAGCACATCCGGAATAGACAGAATCGAAAGGGGATTCCCAAAGGTCGCGAAAAGTGATTCAACCTATGAGCTGGATTAAAGGAGGCCAGCCATGGA
>PTKA01000422.1 GCA_002937525.1 Alphaproteobacteria bacterium MarineAlpha10_Bin3 | reverse complement strand
GGCCGCGTGGCGCTCTTGAGCGGTTGCGCCCAGCCGGTGCTGAACCCGGCGATTAACGAAGCGACCGTGCGGCTGTTGCAGCGCCGGGGCATCGAAGTGGTGATTGCGCCGGGCATGGGCTGTTGCGGCGCGCTGACCCATCATCTGGGCGACACCGTCGATAGCCACAAGCGCGCCGCCGCCAATATCCGCGCCTGGATGAAAGAGATCGAAGGCGGCGGACTGGACGCGATCGTCGTCAATGCGTCGGGCTGCGGCACCACGCTAAAGGATTACGGCTTCATGTTCCGCGACGACCCGGACCTGCGCGAAAAGGCGGCGCTGATATCGTCGTTGACCCGCGATATCGCCGAATATCTGGCGGAAATCGGCCTCGGCCCGGTGGCGCAACCGCGCAATATCGCGGTCGCCTATCATTCGGCCTGCTCGCTACAGCACGGCCAGAAAGTGACGGCGGCGCCGGTCGATTTGCTGCGCGAAGCCGGATTCGAGGTGCTGGCGGTGCCCGAAGGCCATCTGTGCTGCGGTTCGGCCGGCACCTATAATCTGCTGCAACCCGAACTGGCGAGCGCCTTGCGGGACCGCAAACTGGCCAATATCGACGCTACCGGGGCGGCAATCGTGGCGGCGGGCAATATCGGCTGCATCACTCAACTCGCGTCTGGCAACCGGCCGATCCTCCACACCGTCGAACTGCTCGACTGGGCCACCGGCGGCCCGAAGCCCGACGCGCTGGACGAAATTGGTTGACCGGCGGGCGGTTTATCGCCGGCGTCAAGCGCCCCAGGCTTCCTTCAGGACGCGCAGCCAATTTTCGCCCATCACCTTGCGGATGCGCGGCTCGGCCCAGCCGGCGCGTTCCATGGCGGCGGTCAGGTTCGGGAAGTCGTCGATCGAGCGCAGGCCTTCGGGCATCACGGTCACGCCGCTGCCGGGCCGTTTGGGGGTCAGGCGGCGGCCATCGCCCTTGTCATGGGACAGATAGTCGAAGAACTGGGCGTCCTGGCCTTGCGTGAAATCGGTGCCGATGCCCACGCAATCCTCGCCGACGACATCGATCATATAGTCGATTTCGGTAACGCAATTATCGACCGTCGTATCGGCGCCCCAGGGCAGGAACGGCGGATAGGTGCATACGCCAACGAAACCGCCCCGGTCGGCGATGAAGCGCAGTTGGTCGTCGGTCTTGTTGCGCGGATAGTCTTTCAGCCCGTTCGGCGCGCAATGGGTGTAGGCGACGGGTTTCTTGGAGTGCAGAATCGCGTCCTCGCTGGTCTTGGCGCCGACATGGCTTAAATCAACCAGGATGCCTTGCGCGTTCATCTCGTCGATCACGTCGCGGCCGAAATCCGACAACCCGCTATCGGTCCCTTCCCAGCAGCCGGAACCGACCAGGTTTTGCGTGTTGTAGGTGAGCTGGATAACGCCGACGCCAAGCGCCTTGTACAGGCCAAGGAAATCGATCCGGTCTTCGATGCCGGCGGTATTTTGCCAGCCAAGGATGATGCCGGTCCGGTCCTCGCGCTTGGCGCGGCGGATATCGTCGGTAGAGAAGACCTGGAGAATCAAATCGTCATGTTCGGCGAACCAGCGTTTCCACTGGGCGATGTTTTCCATCGTGCCGCGAAAGCCGTCCCACACCGAACAGGTGCAGTTCGCCGCCGTCAGCCCGCCATTCCGCATCGATTGAAACACCTCGCGGCCCCATTTCGAGATAATCAGGCCATCGATGACGATAGCGTCCCGGTGCAAACTGCTCATGGAATGGCGTCTCCCTTTCCTCGGCAAGCTAACCTGTATACCAAGCTGCACCGGCACGCCAACCGGCCCTTGACCCGATGGCCCGCCGGGCGGGATGATGCGCGCCAGATTGGAAAGAAAAACGGCGATGGCGGATATCATCATTATCGGCGGCAGCATCATGGGATCGAGCATCGCCTATCATCTGGCCATGACCGGCCGGGCCGGCTCCGCCGGAGACGAATCGGGAGCTCAGGTCATCGCTCTGAGATTGGTCCGAGACATCATGGGGGAGTAGGATGGACCCACCCAGTGATCCCTGTCGACGAAAAAGGGCCCGCCGGCGATACCAACGGCACAGGGTTCTGGTCCACCCATGCCAGCCTGTGTTGCGGGGTGAAACCCTCCTCTCTGAACATCACAGCCAGATCGAAGTTCTCTGTTGACGACAGTGAGTTCTCAAAGTATGCGATCACGAGGGTCTTCGGGCAGTTGAACCTCTCACATGCGCCGACGATATCAAATCCTCGTGGTTTCTCGCAGGGCTCCAGTTCGCCGCAAACAGAGAGAACCCACGCGAGGCGAAACACAGCGCCCCGCCATCGAACACGCCATCAGAATCCTGGCTCGGCGCCGCAGGCGGGAAGAAGGAGTGGATCTGGAAGCGATAGCGTTAGCCACCTAGGTCGGAAGTGTGTTACCTGGCGTCGGAGTAAAGCTCGAAGAAGCGCTCTTGACCGGCACTGCTACCGATGAGCAGCATTTCCGCGTCAATCTGCATAGGCAATTGAGAGTCCGGGTTTACCTGCATCGTGCCATTGACGCACAGAGC
>PTKA01000421.1 GCA_002937525.1 Alphaproteobacteria bacterium MarineAlpha10_Bin3 | reverse complement strand
AAACCGCGATGCGCTCAACGCCGCGATCAACGAAATTACCAAACGCAAGGACGGCGCGGTCTGGATCGAGGCATTCAATGCAGCCGGCGTGCCGGCCGGCGCCATCAACGCCATCGATCAGGTGTTCGCCGATCCGCAGGTCCGCCATCTGGGCATGGCGGCGGCGGTTGAATCCGATGCGCTGGGGTCGATCGAGTTGGTTGCCCAGGCGATAAAGATGAACCGGACGCCAAGTTCCCTTGCCGTGGCCCCGCCGGAGCGCGGCGAACATACCGACGAAATCCTGCGCGATCTCGATTTCGACGCCGCTCAAATCGCCGATCTGCGGCGGCGCAACGTCATTTAATCAACGCCGGAATTATAGGATATCCAAGCCATGCTCACCGATAAGATGATCGCCGAAAAAAACGGTACCGTCGGAACCATGATCTTCAACAATCCCAAGCGCTTTAACGCCGTTTCATTGGAGATGTGGCAAGGGGTCGTGGAAATCCTGGAGGATTTCGCCAGCGACGACGATATTCGCGTGGTCGTGGTGACCGGCGCCGGCGTCAAGGCGTTCGTGTCGGGCGCCGATATCTCGAAATTCGAGGACGAGCGCAGTTCGCAAGCCGCCATCGAAAACTACGCCATTGCCGTCGACCGGGCCTATGACGGCTTGCAGAATTTCCCCAAACCGACGATTGCGATGATCAACGGCTACTGCATCGGCGGCGGGCTGGGGATCGCGGTCAGTTGCGATCTGCGGATCTGCACCGACAATGCGCGATTCGCGGTTCCCGCGGCCAAGCTGGGGCTGGGATATGGCTATTCTCATATTCGCAAGCTGACCAATGTGGTGGGGCCGAGTTTCGCCAAGGAAATATTCTTCACGGCGCGGCAGTTCAACGCCCAGGAAGCCTGTGAAATGAAGCTGGTGAACCGGGTCGTGCCGGCATCGTTGCTGCGGGCCTTTGTCGATGACTACGCCCAAACCATCGCCGCGAACGCGCCGCTGACCGTGGCCCAGGTGAAATACACCATCGGCGAAATCGTCAAGGATCCGGCTGACCGGGATCTTGCGAAATGCGCGGCAATGGTCAAGGCCTGCTTCGACAGCGAGGATTTTATCGAGGGCCGTCAAGCCTTCATGGAAAAACGCCCGCCAGCGTTCAAGGCGCGCTAGGAACCCGCGTGCGGGTGGCCTGAACAACCCTTGCGCTCCTTGGTATTAGGCCGCGATTGGACCGGAAGAAGCGCTGGATGCCGCGTCAATCGGCGCCCGATAGGCTGACCGCCTTCAACCCTTTCGCGTCGCTCACTTCTTCATAGGTGATCCGCTGGCCTTCCACTAAAGGCGGCATGCCGGCCCGTTCAACATCGGTGATGTGAACAAACGCATCCTTACCGCCGGTGTCGGGGGTGATGAAGCCAAACCCCTTGGTGGGGTTAAACCATTTTACTGTCCCGGTCGCCATTACCGTGCATTCCTTTCGATACCAATCCGGCACCCGCATCTTGCGCAGTGCCGATCCCTGTCTTCGCATCATTTTGCCGAGGATAAACAGGTCTGATGAGCCGATCATAGTTTCCGGTTACTCAAGAGTCTGCTTGCCGCCCACGCGGTTGATGCTGTAGGCCGATTTTAAGTCTGTTCAATTTCATCGCACAAGTAAATTCTGTGCTTCGTGTCAATCGATAATTTGGAATTTTGCCCGCCGGACCTGCGATATCTTGCCGCGGCGCAACTAATTTGGCCGGCTGGTTATTTTATTTTTACTTCGCAATGCGCCATAATGCGGTGGATTCCGATAGCGGAGGAACGCGCGTGGGCGCTGACAAAAACGACGGCAAACGCAGTGGCTATGAAAAACGAAAGCTCTATGTCATGGCTTTCGTCATCGCGCTGTCGATTGATCTTATATTCAGCTTTATCAAGGGTATGCCCTATAAACCGTCCCTGCTGGGATTGGCGATCATGATCGCCTCGGTGCTTTATTTTGGCTATTCCTGGCTGCGGGAAAAGTGATTTTTTAAGTCATCGCCCTGCGGTTGGCGGCCCAGCCAGATCCGCAATGAAGCCCCAGCGCCGCGCTATCGTGGCCGCGGCGGTCATGGCGTGGCCGTCGTCGTAATATTCCACGCGGAATTCTGCTTCCAGGCGCTCGAAAATTTTATCGGAACGCGCATCCATATAGGGATCGTCGCGGCCGACCTGCAACAGGCAGGTCCCCGGATCGATGGCGCGCAGCGAGGCGGTGAGATCGAGCGGTTCGATCCGGCCGATCCGCGATGTATCGCCGCCGAGTGCCGCGCGGAACCGCCGGGCCGACGGGTGATCGCCATGCAGGCGAAAATCGCTGAGCGAGGGAATGGTGCCGATCAGGACCACGCCGTCGAATTTTGCGCCCAGCACGACCGCATGGCCGAGCAGGCTGGCGCCAAGATTGCGTCCGAAGGCGAAGACCGGCCCGCCGCGCAGCGCCTCCAGCGCCGCGCCGATCAAGCCGGCGACATGGGCGTAGTACGCCGCCTGGCCATCGATCGGGTGGCCGGCAAAGACCGGCAAATCTAACGGATGCACGGTTGCGCCGCGTTCGGCCGCCGGGGCCG
>PTKA01000420.1 GCA_002937525.1 Alphaproteobacteria bacterium MarineAlpha10_Bin3 | reverse complement strand
GAACTCGGTCACCGCGGTGTTGATGAACGGCGGCAGCGATCCCGCCGCTCTCCTCGATTATTGCGAAAAAAAATGCGGCGTCGTCCTCGGCATCGCCATCGGCGAGCTCGACGGCCGCGCTTTCCGCATTGCCCACATGGGGCATGTCAATGCGCCCACGATCCTTGGCATCCTGGGCACCATCGAGTTTGCCATGCAGGCGGTTGGTATTTCCCACGGCAAGGGCGGCGCCCAGGCGGCGATCGACTGGCTGGGGCAATCGGTTCCGGCGTGATCGAGTCTCTCTCCCGGCGTATCGAGTCGAAGCGCGACGAACTTGTTGCGCTCGCCCGCGACCTCGTTCGCATCCCGACCGTCAACCCGCCAGGCGATGCCTACCGGGAGTGCGCCGAATTCATCGGCCAGCGCGAAGGTCTCCGCCTGCGCCAGATAGGCATACGGGCTTTTATAGTCGAAATAGTGGATCAGTTGCATGGTGGGTCCTACAGGCAGGGGTTTCGGCGAAGACGTGCAGCGGGCGTAAGCGCGGTACGGCCAGAGGTTTCTTGACAAAACCTCTAAATAGTATTAAATTCCCGACTCCCTGCGGCAAGCGATGTAAAACTGACTGCGTGGGCCTGTACGCGGCGTCGGCGCAATGTTAATCGATGTTAAGGGATGCTAAGGAAAAAAACGTATTTTGTCCACGATTGCATGGCGTTCCAATTACGCTCATTGCTGGTAATATTGCGGCAACGACGGCTTCTTCCAGACAATTTCTCGAAAGACCAACCGATGGCCTATGAAACGCTGCTCTTCGATGTCACCGGCAATGTCGCGCATATCACCATGAACCGGCCCGATGCGGCCAACAGCCTCAACGCCGCGTTGGCGCATGATCTGATGATGGCGGCGATCCGCTGCGACGAAGAAGCGGGCATCCGCGCCGCCATCCTGACCGGGGCCGGAAAGATGTTTTGCGCCGGCGGGGACTTGAAGACATTCGCCACTTTCGGCGCCGATACCGGCGTCAAGCTGAAGGAAATCACCACCTATCTTCATGCCGCCACGTCGCGCTTCATGCGCATGGACGCGCCGCTCATCGTCGCCGTCAACGGCATCGCCGCCGGGGCGGGCATGAGCCTGGCAGCGGCCAGCGATTTTACCATCGCGGCGCGTTCGGCGAAATTCACCATGGCCTATACCAATGCCGGCCTGTCGCCCGACGGCAGTTCAAGCTGGTTCCTGCCGCGCCTCGTCGGCTTGCGGCGCACCCAGGAACTGATGCTCACGAACCGCCTGCTGGACGCCGGCGAAGCGCTGGAATGGGGCGTCGTCAGCCAGGTCGTCGATGACGATGCGCTGGCCGATACGGCGATGGAACTGGCCCGGCGTTTCGCCAGCGGTCCAACCCTTGCCTATGGCGCGGTCAAGACGCTGCTGGTCGACAGCTTTACCAATAGCCTGGAAACGCAGCTTGAACTGGAAGCCCGCCTGATCGCCCGGACGGCGCAGACCGGCGATGGACGCGAAGGCATCGCCGCCTTTGTCGCCAAGCGCAAGCCGGCGTTCAAAGGCGACTGACATGACCTCGATAGCCACCCGCGAACATCCCAAAAGCTATGTGCAAGTGCTGGGCCGGCGCATGGCCTATGTCGAGATGGGTGCGGGCGACCCGATCGTCTTCCTGCACGGCAACCCGACCTCATCCTATCTGTGGCGCAATATCATGCCGCATCTGGCGCCGTTCGGGCGCTGTATCGCGCCGGACCTGATCGGCATGGGCGATTCGGACAAATTGCCCGATCCGGGGCCCGAATGTTACCGGTTCGTCGAACACCGGCGCTATCTGGATGGATTCCTCGCCGCCGCCGGGATTACCGGCAAGGTCACATTGGTGATCCATGACTGGGGCTCGGCGCTGGGCTTCGACTGGGCCCGGCGGCATCCGGACGCGGTCGAGGGCATCGCCTATATGGAAGCGATCGTGCAACCGATGGAATGGGCGGCGTGGCCGCAGGCGGCGCGCGCGGTGTTCGAGGGATTTCGCTCGCCGGCCGGCGAAAAAATGGCACTGGAAAACAATGTCTTCGTTGAGCGCGTCCTGCCCGGCTCCGTGCTGCGCACGCTGAGCGACGCGGAAATGGATGTCTATCGCCGCCCGTTCCTGGCTGGCGGCGAAGACCGGCGCCCGACGCTGACCTGGCCGCGCGAGATACCGCTGGCCGGGGAGCCGGCCGATGTAGTGGCAATCGTGCGCGAATATGGCGCGTGGATGGCGCAAAACGACATCCCCAAACTATTCGTGAATGCCGAACCCGGCGCGATCCTGGTCGGCGCGCAGCGCGACTTCTGCCGGCAATGGAAAAATCAGCGCGAAGTGAGCGTGCCGGGGAACCATTTCCTGCAGGAGGATTCGCCCGACGAAATCGGCGCCGCCTTGGCGGCATGGCGCTAAGACTGGCGATAACAAATCGAGTTGACCGCTTCTGCTGCTGTTGGGCCCGGTCGTGTCGACGCGGATCGAGCGGCCTGCCGCCCGGTTTGACATTCATGGCGTGAACGTTGTAGGGTTCACGCCATGAATACTAATTCCATGGGCGGCATGATGGAAG
>PTKA01000042.1 GCA_002937525.1 Alphaproteobacteria bacterium MarineAlpha10_Bin3 | reverse complement strand
GCATCTCGGCGGCGGCCAAGTGATGACCTTTCGAATCGATTACAAGTATGAAGGGACGGTAAAACTAAACGGCCGCGAGCTCGATCGCATTACCGGCAAGGGGTATTCGGTCAACGACGACATATCGATGAAAACGCTTCCGCCGCCGCCGCCAGGGGCCGCCTTCAATGCCGAGGAACAGGCGAAGTACCGCGCGTTCAAGGAGGCGCGGCGCGGTTCCGCCGACTATATGGCGATGGAAGGCGAGTTCGCCAAATACCTCGAAGATGTGTATTCGGCGGCCCCGGTCGAACGCGAGCCGTTGCGCGACGAATGCGAAATTCTGGTGGTCGGCGCCGGCTTCGCCGGTCTTTTACTGTGGTACAAGCTGCACAAGGCGGGCTTTCGCGATGTGCGGTTTTGCGAGCGCGGCGGCGATGTCGGCGGCACCTGGTACTGGAACCGCTATCCCGGCATCGCCTGCGATGTCGAATCCTATAGCTATCTGCCGTTGCTCGAAGAGATGGAATACATCCCGACGATGAAATTCGCGTCCGGCTTCGAGATTCTGGAGTATTGCCAGAAGATGGCGGAGAAATACGGCTTCTATGACCGCTGCCTGTTTCACACAATTGTCGGCGAGACGGCATGGGATGAGGTTGCGGGCCGGTGGACGGTGACGACGGACCGTGGCGACAAGATGCGCGCCCGTTATCTCGTGCTTGCCAACGGCATCCTGACGACGCCGCGGCTGGCCCGAATCGACGGCATGGAAACCTTCCGGGGCGACGCCTTTCACACCTCGCGCTGGGACTACAACGTCGATCTGCAAGGCAAGCGCGTCGGCATCATCGGCACCGGGGCTACCGCCGTTCAAGCGGTTCCGGAATTGGCGAAGATCGTGAAGGAACTCTATGTGTTCCAGCGCACGCCGTCGTCCATCGACGTGCGAGATCAGCGCGCAACGACGCCGCAGGAATACCAAACCTGGCCGAACGAGCCGGGCTGGGCGCGCGCCCGGCGCGAACGGCTGGCCACGATTTCATCCGGCCGGACCGCGCTGAAAGGCAATGACGATTTTTTGTCGGGCAAGGTCGCCGATTACAAAATACGAAAAAAGCACGCGACCGTGCTGTCGCCCGAAGATCTGATGAAGAAGCAGCTCAACTCCAACTTCCGGATCATGGAACAGATCCGCGCCCGGATAGACGCCACCGTCACGGACCCCAAAACCGCCGCCGCGCTGAAACCCTTCTACCCCTATGGCTGTAAACGGCCCGCGTTTCACGATGAATTTCTGCCGACATTCAACCTGTCGCATGTCACGCTGGTCGATACAGCACCACTTGGGGTGAGCGAAATCAACGCCAAGGGCGTGGTGCATGACGGCACGCAATATTCGCTGGACGTGCTGATTTACGCGACTGGTTTTCAATGGATGGCGACATCGACGTTCGACATGATTGTTGGCCGCAGCGGGCAAACCTTGCGCCACAAATGGCAATCGGAAGGCACCAAGACGTTCCTTGGCATCCACAGTCACGGGTTTCCCAATCTGTTCATCATGTCCGGCCCGCAGGGCGGTGGCGGACAGTTCAATTTTACCCGCGGCATCGAATCGCATACCGACTATGTGACATGGATGCTTTCCACAATGCGCGAGCGCGGCACCGGCATCGTCGATATCAAAAAAGAGCCGGAAATCGAGTACGCCGAGCACTGCCGCGTGGCCGATCTGAACACCCGTCCCTTGCGCGATTGCATTTCCTATTACAATGGCGAAGGCAAGGCGGAGCCCGGTAGCCTGGCGTATTATGGCGGGCCCAAGAAATGGCACGAACGCCGCCGCGCCGCGCAGCAATCAATGGAGGCTTTCGTTTTCGCCGCCGCACCCGATTGTGCGGGCAACGCGGAAATGAAGGCCGGAACTTTGCCGGAAAAAGGAGTAAGCCCATGACCGACAATAGCGAACGCGCCGTTTTGGCTGGCGGGTGTTTCTGGGGGATGCAGGATTTGATCCGCAAGCTTCCGGGCGTAAAATCCACCCGCGTTGGATATACCGGCGGCGATGTGCCAAACGCGACCTATCCCAATCACGGAAGCCATGCCGAAGGCATCGAGATCGTGTTCGATCCGAACCGTACAAGCTACCGGGTGATTCTCGAATTCTTCTTTCAGATCCACGATCCATCGACCCTCAACTGGCAGGGCAACGATATGGGGCCGTCTTATCGTTCCGGCATCTATTATGTGAACGATGCCCAGAAAGCCGAGGCGGAACGCACGATCGCGGATGTCGATGCGTCGGGATTGTGGCCGGGCAAGGTCGTGACCGAGGTCAAACCGGCCGGCGAATTCTGGAATGCGGAACCCGAACACCAGGATTATCTGGAGCGCTTGCCGAACGGATATACCTGCCATTTCATCCGCCCGGACTGGAAGTTGCCACGGCGTGCGGACGCCGCCTGTTAATCCAGGCCGCCGCGAGCATCCGCTGCGCGCGGGCGATGAGGAACCTGGCGATGAATTATCCCCGCGACATGGTCGGCTACGGCGCCAACCCGCCCGATCCGCAATGGCCGGGCGGCGCGCGGCTGGCGGTCAATTTCGTGATCAATTACGAGGAAGGCTCGGAAGGCTCGATCTTCGACGGCGAGGATCGGACCGAAACCGGCCTGACCGAAAGTTCCAGTGTCGAATTTGCGCCGGGCGCACGAAATCTGGGCGCCGAGTCGATGTTCGAATATGGCAGCCGGGTCGGGTTCTGGCGGCTGATGCGGCTGTTCGCGGCGCACGAGATGCCGGTAACGATTTTCGGATGCGCGTTGGCGCTGGAACGCAATCCCGAAGCGGTGGCGGCGATTCGCGCGGCGGCGCACGATGTCTGCTGCCATGGCTGGCGTTGGGTCGAGCATTATAAGCTCGATGAGGCGACCGAGCGCGAACATATACGCCGCGCCGTGGAATCCTTGACCAGCATGTTCGGCGAACGGCCACTGGGCTGGTATTGCCGTTACGCGCCGAGCGAGAATACCCGGCGGCTGCTGGTCGAAGAAGGCGGGTTCATTTACGATTCCGACGCCTATAACGATGAGCTGCCGTACTGGACCACGGTCAATGGAAAGCCGCACCTGGTCGTTCCCTATTCGCTTACCAACAACGACGTGAAGTTCATGCGCGGCTATCTGGCGACGGCCGACGATTATTTCCAGTTCATCAAGGACGGCTTCGACCTGCTTTACCGCGAGGGAGCCAGCGCGCCTAAAATGATGTCGGTCGGCCTGCATATGCGGATCATGGGTCATCCGGCGCGCGCCGCCGGCCTGGCCCGGCTGCTCGATTACATCGCCGGGTTCGACGATGTCTGGGTGTGCCGGCGCGCGGACATCGCGCGGCACTGGATCGACCGGCACCCCTATGAAGGGTGAGGCGGCATAGCGGAATGCGTGGCTAGGTCCAGGCGAGGCGATTTATAAAACCCGCGCCAGGGTTCCGCGAACCTGTCGGATGAACGAACCGGAGAGAAACCCATGCAGCCCTTCGAAGGTATCCGCGTTATCGACATGACGCATGTCCTGGCCGGACCGTTCTGCACCTATCAGTTGGCGGTGCTGGGCGCGGATGTGATCAAGGTCGAGGCGCCGGATAACCCGGACATGACGCGCGAAGACGGTGTTGCGCCGGCGCTCAACGCGCAGCGCCATGGCACCTATTTCATGGCGCAGAATGCCGGCAAACGGGCAATTTCCCTGAATATAAAATCCAAAGAAGGCCACGAGATCCTGAAACGGCTGGTCGCGACCGCCGATGTGCTGGTGGAAAATTATCGCGGTGGAACGCTGGATCGGCTGGGGCTGGGCTATGACGCGTTGTCAGCGGTGAATCCGCAACTGATCTATTGCTCGCTGACCGGCTTCGGTCATACCGGGCCCAAGCGGTCCGATCCCGCCTACGATATCGTCATCCAGGCGTTTTCGGGGATCATGGCCGCGAATGGGGAGTCGGATGCGCCACCCCTTCGTGTTGGACCGCCGATGATCGATTACGGGACCGGCGCCCAGGCGGCGCTGGCGGTGTCGTCGGCGCTGTTCCAGCGTATGCGGACCGGAAAAGGCCAGCGCATCGACGTCTCCATGCTGGATGCGGCCTTGATGCTGATGAGCGCCAATGTCGCGGCGACCCAGTCCGACGGGCGCCCGCCCAAAGCCCATGGCAACGCCCATCCGGAAATCTCCGGTTACGCGGCCTACGATACCAGCGATGGATTGCTGATGGTCGGCGCATGGACGAAAAAGCAGTTGGGCGCATTGTTCCGGGTGCTGGGCGATGGCGCGCGCGCCTTGGCGCTCGAAGCCACGCCGCGCGCCGATATTGGATCGCGCTGCGAAGAAGACACTGCCTTTCTACGCGCCGTCCTGGCGCAAAAGACCGCCGATGACTGGGAGCAAATTCTCAATGCCGCCGGCGTGCCGGCCGCCCGGGTCCGGCGTCTGGATGAAGCCATGGCGCATGAACAGGTCGCCTCGCGCAATGTGCTGCAAACCTATCCCGGTGCGGGCAAGGAAGGCGCGCCCAAGGCGTTGCCCGTTGCCGCGTTCTCCTACGCTCATGGCGGCCCGGCGCCAGGCCGGGCGCCGCCGAAAATCGGCGAGCACACCGCCGAGGTTCTGGCGGAATTGGGCTACGATGCCGCCAAGATCGCCGAATTGAGCGACCGGGGCGTGGTGTCGCTTTGAGCCGGCGCGGCCGGCAATTTCTTCATTCATGCCCGGGATTAGCCGGCCGCGCTAGATGACGCGGTGCGAGCGACGAATCGCGAGCGATAGCAAAATCACCGGGCCGATCCCGGCAATAACGATGGTCAGGGCGGAAAGAGCGGCTTCTTCGAGTTGTTCGTCGCCGGCATATTGATAGGTGAAGGTCGCCAATGTGTCGAAATTGAACGGCCGCAGCAACAGGGTCATCGGCAGTTCCTTCATCGTATCGACGAAGACCAGCAGAATCGCCGTCAGCGCGCTGCCCCGGATCATCGGAATATGCACCCGGCGCAAGGTCGCCGCAGCACTGGCGCCAAGGCTGCGCGCCGCATCGTCCATGCTCGGCGTAATCCGCCCCATGCCGGCTTCAACCGCGCCATGCGCCAGGGCCAGGAACCGCGTGACATAGGCGAACAGTAGTGCCACGACCGTGCCGCTGACGATCAGGCCGGTCGAAACGCCGAACAGCGACATCGACAGAAAATCCACGGCCCGGTCGAACCAGGCCAGCGCCATGACCACGCCGACCGCCAGCACCGCGCCCGGCACGGCATAGCCGATGGCGGCGAACCGGGTCGCCGCCTTGATCGGCGCGCCGCCCTTGAGCCGCGCGCCATAGCTCAGGAATAACGCGATCGACAGGGCCAGCCCGGCGGCCATCGCGCTGAGCAGGACGCTGTTGCCGACCAGGGTGAAAAAATTCCGCTCCAGCGCGACCGCCCAATAACGCAGCGCATACCCGCCCAGCACCCAGGCCGGGACGACGAAACCGAACACGACCGGCAACCCGCAGCCGATGGCCGCCGCCGCCGCGCGCGGGCCGCGCAGGCGGTAGCCCGGCAACGCCTGATGGCGCGGCGTGGCTTCATGGTAACGCTGACCGCGCCGGCCGGCATATTCCAGCCCGAACAGCACCAGAACGAAGATCAGCAATACGGTTGAAAGCTGGGCCGCTCCCGGCAAGCTGTTCATGCCGAGCCAGGTATTGTAGATGCCGACCGTGAAGGTCTGCACCGCGAAATAATCCATCACGCCGAAATCGTTCAGGGTTTCCATCAACACCAGGGCTACGCCGACGGCGATCGCCGGGCGGGCAAGCGGCAAGGCGATATGCCAGAAACTGCGCCACGGGCCATGGCCCAGCGTCCGGCCGGCTTCCAGCGCACAGATCGATTGGCCCAGAAACGCCGCCCGCGACAGCAGATACACATAGGGATAAAGCACCAAAGTCAGCATCGCGACCGCGCCGCCGATGGTGCGGATATCGGGGAAACCGTAATCCTGGGCGCTTTGCCAGCCGAACGCCACGCGCAGCGCCTTTTGCACCGGCCCGGCATATTCAAGCAGATCGGTATAAGTATAGGCGATGACGTATCCCGGCACCGCCAGCGGCACCAGTAGCGCCCATTCGAAGATACGCCGGCCGGGAAACTGGCACATCGTGACCAGCCACGCGGTGCCGACCCCGGTCACCAGCGTTCCCGCACCCACCCCGGCCATCACGATCAGCGTGTTGGCGATATAGCCGCCAAGAACCGTGTCGATCAGATGCGGCCAGATATCTTCGGCCGGCGCCATGGCCAGGCCGATGACCGCCAGAACGGGTGCCGCGAAGATCGCTGCCACCACGATCGTGGCGGCGTCCCACGACCCGAACCGGACGCGTGCGCGCGGTTTGCCGGGCCGCAGGGTTTGTGCGCCGGTGGTTACCGCCATCCAACCCGGTCGATCAGCCGCTGTGCCGCCGGCCCCAGTTCGAATATCCTGACCAGCGCCAGATCGTCGGCCTTGAAGAGCCCCCAGGATTTCACTTCATCGCTCCAGCCAACGCCGGCCTTGACCGGATATTCGTAATTCCGGCTGGCATACAATTCCTGGGCATGACTGTCACTGAGGAATTCCAGCAACCGGACCGCATTGTCGCGGTTCTTGGCGTATTTCACGACGCCGGCGCCCGATGCGTTCACATGCGCGCCGCGGCCGTCCTGATTGGGAAACAGAATCTTCAGGCTGGCCGCCCAGGCGCGCTGTTCCGGGTTTTTCTTGTTGAATTTCATCTTGCCGAAATAATAGGTGTTCATGACCGCGATATCGCACACGCCCTCATACACCGCCTTGGCCTGCGCACGGTCGTTGCCCTGCGGCTTGCGGGCGAAATTGGCGACCAGACCGCGCGCCCACTGTTCGGCCGCTGCTTCGCCGTTGGCGGCGATGATCGAGGCGACCAAAGCCCGGTTGTAGGCGTGGCTGCCGGTCCGGACGCAAATTTTCCCCTTCCATTTCGGGTCGGCAAGGTCCTCGTAGCGCCGGATCGCCCCTGGCGCCACGCGATCCTTCGAATAAACGATAATCCGGGACCGCAAGGTCAGGCCGGTCCAGTACCCTTGCGGGTCGCGGTAGCGCGCCGGCACGTTCGCGTTCAGCGTGGCCAAATCGACCCGCTGCAACAGCCCGGCATCCTTGAGCGCCTGCAAACGCGAGAACCCCGCCGTCAACACCACATCGGCCGGGGTATTGCGGCCTTCCTGCTTGAGCCGCTGCAAAATGCCTTTCTTGGCAAAAACGACATTCACATGGATGCCGGTTTCCTTTGTGAAGCGGTCGAGAAACGGCCGGATCAGAAATTCCTGACGATACGAATAGATATTCACTTCGCCAACCGTACTGGCGGCGGCAGTCCCCCCAAGGGCGGCGAAGACAGCGGCGAAGCCCAGCGCCGCCCGCGATAACCAGTTGTTTTTGTTCAGCCCATACTTCATTTCAACGCAGATCCTTTTGAATTTTGCACCGCGACGCCGGCATGGCGGCGCGAATCCGGCGGGAGAATAGGCGGCGCGTTCTTCAATTGCAACTCATTCTTAATTGCAATGAGGTGTGAATTCGCCCGATCGCGCGGTTCGCGGTATCTTCAGCCCTTGTTCGACGATAACGCCGCCCAACCGGGCATGGCGGTCATCGACGTATTAGACAAGGCCAAGCGTAATGCGGCAGTCGCTTACAGGTGCGGTGATGTGGATGTTGGGCGCGACATCATCCTTGATCGCGATGGCCCTGGCCGGGCGTGCGCTGGCGGCGGAAATCTCGATCTTCCAGATCATGTTTTTCCGCAACGGCATCTGCCTGGCGATCGTCTGCGTACTGGTGATGCGCTATGGCGGCGATCTGCTCCGGACCAGGCGATTGGGCCTGCACGGGTTTAGAAACGTCGTTCATTTTGGCGCCCAGGCGGGTTGGTATTACGGCCTGGTGCGGCTGCCCTTATCGGAAGTCTTCGCGATCGAGTTCACCGCGCCGATCTGGACCGCGATTCTGGCCGCGCTGTTCCTGGGCGAACGGCTCACCACAAGGCGAACCTTCGCCATTTTGCTTGGCTTTGCCGGCATCCTGACCATCTTGCGGCCCGGCATCGCCGAGATCGAACCGGCGGCACTGGTCGTTCTGGCCAGCGCGGTCGGTTTTGCATCGATGTTCGTCATCACCCGGTCGATGGCGTCCAGCGAGAAACCGCTCACGATCCTGTTCTACATGAATTTGGTGCAGCTGCCGCTGAGCCTGACGCTGGCGCTGCCCGACTGGGTCTTGCCGTCGGCGCAGCTCTGGCCTTGGGTGGCGGTAACCGGCCTTGCGGGGTTGAGCACCCATTACTGTTTTGCCCGGGCTTTCGCGCTGGCCGATGCCGGCCTGATCGCGCCGATCGATTTCGTCCGCCTGCCCGCGATCGCGGTCATCGGCTCCTTCTTCTACGGGGAACCGACCGGCATATTCGTCTTGGCCGGGGCGGCGGCGATATTTGCCGGTTGCCTGCT
>PTKA01000419.1 GCA_002937525.1 Alphaproteobacteria bacterium MarineAlpha10_Bin3 | reverse complement strand
GCTTGGCCTGGCCGGCGGGTTGCTGGAAAGCTATTCGACCGGCCGGGTGCTGGAACGCGGCTATGCGATTATCCGCGATCACGCCGGCCTGCCCTTAACCAAAGCCAGCCAGGTGCGGCCCGGCGATTCGGTCATGTTGCAATTCGCCGACGATACGCGCAGCGCGGTGATTTCCGGTGGCAAGCCGCGCCGCAAGGCGGCGAAATCCGCCACCAGCCAGCAGGGCGAATTGCTGTGAGGGCCTTGGTCTGGCTGTTGATCGCCTGGTGGTTATTTCCGGCGTTGGCCGGCGGTGTGGAATTGCAGGGCCGCTTTACCCAGGGCGGCTTGATCCGCGGCAAGACCAAACCGGGCGCGCAGGTGACGCTGGACGGGCGCGATTTGCGGGTGTCGCCGACCGGCGATTTCGTCTTTGGGTTTGGCCGCGATGCGCCGGCCAAAGCGGTGCTGCGCATCCGCCTGGCCGATGGCACCGTGCGCGAAAAAATCCTGGCGGTCGCCCGGCGCATCTATACGATCCAGCGCATCGACGGCCTGCCGCCCCATTTCGTGACCCCGCCGGCCGCCGTATTGGCGCGCATCAAGCGCGAAGGCGCGGCCATTGCCAGGGTTCGTGCGCGCGATCTGAACCAAACCTATTACCTTGGCGATTGGCTGCGCCCGGCGGAAGGGCCGGTCAGCGGGGTTTTTGGCAGCCAGCGCATCCTGAACGGCAAGAAAAGGCGCCCGCATTACGGGCTCGATTTCGCCGGTCCGGCCGGGTCGCCGGTCATCGCGCCGGCCGATGGCGTGGTCGTGCTGGCGGAATCCGATCTGTATTACACCGGGGTCACGGTGATTATCGACCACGGCCATGGCCTGACCACGGCCTATCTGCATATGAGCAAGCGCATGGTGAAAGTGGGTGATTTCGTTGAACGCGGCCAGCGCATCGGCCTGATCGGCGCCACCGGCCGGGTGACCGGCCCGCATCTCGACTGGCGCATCAACTGGTTCAACCAACGCCTCGATCCGGCCTACACAATCCCGCCCGAATAATAATCCGTCAGGCGTCCAGCAGCCGCGCCAGCAGGGTTTCGATCTGGGCCGGGTTGCGCCATTCGAGCGCGGCACCGGCAACCTCGACCATGGCGCGGGAATCCAGGTTGAGCCGCGCGTAATCCTTGGCCGTCGTGACCGGCACGGCGTTGGCCGCGTGGGCGGCTTCGACCAGCTGGAATATCTCGTCGTCGCGGTAGCAATGATGGTCGTCAAATCCGTGCCGGCCGACCAGGATGCAGCCGAGGTCTTCCAGAAAGGCGAAAAATTTTTCCGGCCGGCCGATCCCGGCGAAAGCGAGGACTTTGCGGCCCGAAAACCGCTGCGCCGATGGCAGCGGGACCAGCCGCGCGGCCAGGATGGGCGGCGCGGACTGGCCCAGGGCTTGGGCTACGCCGCATGTGTCCGGTTCCATCAGGACGACCGCATCGCTGCGCGCCAGCCCGTCCTGGCGGGTTTCGCGCAGCGGTCCGGCCGGCATCACAAGCCCGTTGCCGAAGCCGTAGCCGCCATCGATGACCAGCAGGCTCAAATCCTTGGCCAAGGACGGGTTCTGGAACCCGTCATCCATGACGATGATCCGCGCGCCCGCGACAATCGCCGCCCTGGCCCCGGCGACCCGGTCGCGCGCGATCCAGCAGGGCGCGATTTCGGCCAGCAAAAACGCTTCGTCGCCGACATCGCGCGCATCGTGGTGCGCGCTATCGACCAGGACCGGACCGCGCAGGCGGCCGCCATGGCCGCGGCTGAGATAGTGCAGGTCGTGGCCCGATTCGCGCAACAGCAGGCCGAGCGCCAGGGCGACCGGCGTTTTACCGGCTCCGCCGGCAACCAGATTGCCGACGCAGATGACCGGAACCGGCGCGCGCCACGGCGTCGTCCAGCGCCGCCGGCAGCGCGACGCAGCGCCATGCAGCAGCGCCAGCGGGGCCAGCCAGCGTCCAGCACCACCCGCATCCGACCAGAACTCAGGCGCGCGCATCCGGGTCCCCCGCTGGCAGGCCGTCGATCAGCGGCTGGAGCAGTTCCAGCACCCGGTCGACCACATTGGTATTGTCGCTGGCAATCAGCGCCGCCGCCGTTGCGGCGTCATGCCGCGCCGATGGATCGTCGAGGAACCGGGCGACCGCCTGGGCCAGCGTTTGCGCGTCTCGAATTTGCGTCGCCGCGCCGATTTGCGCCAGTTGCCGGGCGATGGCGGCGAAATTGGCCATGTCGGGGCCGTGCAGCAGCGCGCAACCGAGCTGGGCCGGTTCCAGCGGGTTGTGGCCGCCATGGGCGCGCAGACTGCCGCCGACGAAGACGATGCCGGCCAGCCGGTAGAACAAGCCGAGTTCACCCAGCGTATCGGCGATGTGAATCTCGACGCCAGCATCGATATGCCCGCTTTCGGCGCGGCGGCTGACGATCAGGTTTCGCGCCGCCAGATCGCGCGCGATCGCCGGGCCGCGCGCCGGGTGGCGCGGGACAATAATCGTGAGCAGATCGCCAAACCGCGCCCGCAGCCGCACATGCGCGTCGGCGATGGTGGCTTCTTCGCCGGGATGGGTGCTGGC
>PTKA01000418.1 GCA_002937525.1 Alphaproteobacteria bacterium MarineAlpha10_Bin3 | reverse complement strand
CGATCTTGGCCATGTGATGGGCGTGCCCGGCGGTTAATACCAAGGAGCGCTAATTAGAACCCCTGTGGCGTGAATTTTTGCTATGACACGCGATGGATCCATCGCGGCGGATGAGGGAGGCGGAGACATGGCGTCGGAATTGAAGATTGGCGTGGTCGGATGCAGCGGCCGCATGGGGCAGATGGTCGTGGCCCAGGTCAGCGAAACCACCGGCTGCGCCATTACCGCGGGCTGTGAATATCCGGGCCACGAACTGATCGGCCGCGATATCGGCGCGGTCGCCGGGATCGCGGCATTGGGCGTGACCATCGGCGGCGACGCGGCGGCGATGATCGCCGGCGTCGATGTGGTGGTCGATTTCACGATTCCGGACGCCACGATCGAACATGCCCGCCTGGCGGCGCAGGCCGGGGCGGCGATGGTGATCGGCACCACCGGACTAGACCCGGCGCAAGCCGATGTGATCGCCGCCGCGGCCCGGCATGTCCCGGTCGTCTGGGCGCCGAATATGAGCGTCGGCGTGACCGTGCTGCTGGCCCTGAGCGAACAGGTCGCCGGACTGCTCGGCCCGGACGAATACGATATCGAGATCGTGGAAATGCATCACCGCCACAAGATCGACGCACCGTCGGGCACCGCGCTCGGCCTTGGCGGCGCGGCGGCGGCCGGGCGCGGCGTCGCTCTGGACAAGGTGTACCGGGCGGCGCGCGATGGCCATACCGGCGCGCGGCCACGCGGCGAGATCGGCTTTGCGGTGCTGCGCGGCGGCGATGTGGCCGGCGAACATTCGGTCGTCTTCGCCGGCGAGGGAGAGCGGATCGTCCTCAGCCATATTGCGGGCAGCCGAAAAGTGTTCGCCGCCGGCGCGGTGCGCGCAGCATTATGGACGCAAAACCGGCCAGCGGGTCTCTATTCGATGAAGAACGTGCTTGGATTCGACGCCTGATACCCAGCAGCAGCGCGGCATTCAGGCTAAATCGGTCATCGCCTGTGAATCAGGTGCTGCGCGGTACCGGGCGATTGCGGCGCGGAGCGCGTGCCCGAATTCGATCCGTTCCGCCAGGGTCAGGAAGCTGCCGATGGCGGTGCCGCGGCCATGGCTGGACAAGGCTATGAAACCGCCCTTGCGCCGGTCGTTTTCCACCTCGACGCGCAACCAGCTCGGTTCGGCGTCCCAGGTCGAGGCGTCGCCATTGGGCGCAAGCGTTTGGATCCGCAACCCCCGGCCGGTAAGGCTGATCCGTTCGCGCCGCCGGGCGTCGCGATAATTGAGCCGGAACGCGACATAAAGCAACGCCAGTTCCAGGCCGCAGAATCCGAGCACCGGCCATGCGCCGATCGCCATGAACGTCACCCCGATGGCGAAACCGAATCCTGTTGCGACCGCCATGACCACAAGAAAACCGTTCGGCCCGAGACTGCGGTGGGGCCGCAATTCGGCCTCGAAATAAACCGTTTCGAGGCCGGTGCCTGGCGTCTGATCCTGGTTCATGGCAGCGCCACCATAGGATCGGGCGCGCGCCCTGTCCATGGCCAGCCTTGCCGCCAATATCCCGCTTGCATTAAGCTTACCCGATGAAAAAGCCCGATATCGAATCGTTTTTCGCCCGCCTCGAAGCGCGCGATCCCGCCCCGCGCAGCGATCTTGATTATCGCAATCCCTTCACCTTGCTGGTGGCGGTGGTGCTATCCGCGCAGGCGACCGATATCGGGGTGAACAAGGCCACCGGGCCGCTCTTCGAGGCTGCGGACACGCCGCAAAAGATGCTGGAACTGGGCGAGGCGCGGGTGCGCGACGCCATCAAGACGATCGGTCTGTACAACAACAAGGCCAAGAACGTCATCGCGTTGAGCCGCCGGATTCTGGACGATCATGGCGGCGCCGTTCCGCACGACCGCGCGGCGTTGGAAGCCCTGCCGGGCGTCGGACGCAAAACCGCCAGCGTGGTTCTGAACGTCGCGTTCGGCGAACCGACGATTGCCGTGGACACCCATGTCTTCCGGGTTGGCAACCGCACCGGTCTAGCGCCGGGGAAAACGCCGCTTGCGGTCGAACTGAAGTTGGAAAAATGTATCCCCGACGCCTACAAACTGCACGCGCATCACTGGCTGATCCTGCTTGGCCGATACGTCTGCAAGGCGCGCAAGCCGGATTGCCCGGCCTGCGCGGTCAACGATTTGTGCCGCTTCAAGGGAAAAACGATTTAGCGAATTGTTGCCGCCGCCAATCCGGCCGGCCGGCTCGAATGTTTCAGCGTTGCTTGGTCAACAGGCCGGCGAAACAACGCCGGGGCACCTGAATGGCCGCGCGGCGCGGGCGCAGATCAAAATGAGCAACCGACAAGGTGCTATCCTTGCGGTAGAGAAATACATCCAGCACGCATTCCGGCGCCCGGTACTGCCAGACTTCGGCCGCGCCGTCCCGGCGCACGAAATTCGCCGGCCCCAACAGCGCCGCAACGCGCTGTCCGCTCAAGCCGAAGAGCTGTTTTGGATTGTCGTCGACGGGCTTCGGCGCGAGGGCGGCGGTTTGTTTTAGCGCGGGTCGCGCGGGCGGCGCGGATACGGGCGGCGCCAGCGGCGCGGACACGGCCGGC
>PTKA01000417.1 GCA_002937525.1 Alphaproteobacteria bacterium MarineAlpha10_Bin3 | reverse complement strand
CGACTTTTTCGCGGCGCTGGGACCTCTTGTTCATCGCCAAGCCGGAGCTGGAACGGAACCAGGGCCTGGCCGGCAAAAGCATCGCCGATCTGGCGGCCGAAACCGGCAAGAACGTACTGGACGCGTTCCTCGATATGGTGGTCGAGGAAAAACTCGAAACCGGATTCGAGATAAACCAGACCAATGGCGACGAAAAAGCGGTGGCGCAGATTCTCAGCAGCCCCTACACCGTCATCGGCCTGTCCGACGCCGGGGCGCATGTGGTTTTCGACGCCGGATACGGCTTTTGTACGCGGTTTCTGGGGTTCTGGGTCCGCGACAAGCAGATCATGTCGCTGGAGGACGCGGTGCGCAAGCTCACCTTCCATTCCGCCACCGTTTTCGGGCTGCATGCCGGGGCTTGTTGCGGCCGCGCCTGATCCAGCAATCGAGCGGCATTCACGACAGCATCGTCAACGGGACGGTGTTGGTGGAGAACAACGAACATACCGGCCCGTATCCGGGCCAGATGCTGCGGACCCCGGCCTACCGCGCGGCCTGAGACCGGGTAATCGTCAGAACGGTGTGTCGCCCTTGATCATCACCTTGTGCATGCGCCGCTGGTGACCCTGGTAATCGTTGATCGCGAAATGCTGGCAGCAACGGTTGTCCCAGACCGCCAGGGCGTTTTGCGTCCAGCGCAGGCGGCAGGTGAATTCGGGCCGGGTCGCGTGCGCCAGCAGATATTTCAGCAGCGGCGCGCTTTCCGCTTCGCTCCAGCCCTCGAAGCGTTCGGTATGACCGCCGATATAGAGCAGTTTGCGGCCGGTTTCGGGATGGGTGCGGATGGCCGGATGCGCCGAGATTGTCTGCGCGTCGCCGGGATTGATCTGCGCCATGTGGATGGTGCCGGCGGCCACGCGCTCCTCGCGGGTCATGCCGGACGGGTGTTTGCCGCTATTGCCGTTGGACACGGCCCGCAGGTCGGCCAGCATTGCCTTCATGCCGCCCGATAGCGCGTCATAGGCGCGGTACATGCTGGCGAACATCGTATCGCCGCCGGCCGCGGGCAATTCCCGGCTATACAGCATCGTCGCCTTGGCCGGCTGGGGCGTGTACATCTGGTCGGAATGCCACCGTCCGCCGGCATTGGCCTCTTGAGTGGGCATTTTCAATAATTCGGTGATCTGGGGATAATCGTCCATCGCCTTGTTGAACAGATGGCGGTGTATGTCGCCGAAACGCTGCGCGAATTCAATCTGGTGCGCGGGGCTCATGCGTTGACCGCGAAAATAGATGACGGTGTATTCGAGCCAGGCGCGGTGAATTTCGCCGAACGTCTCGTCATCGACGCCGCCGGCGATATCGACGCCTTCGATCTCGGCGCCAAGCGCGCCGGCGATCGGACGCACGCCGATCCGCTCATACATCGCGCCTTGCGTGATCCTGGCGGCCGCTTCGGTCATCGTTTCTCCCCTGGGCAATGCGTCCTGCTGGATTGCGATAGCGAAATACTACGCAATCGGCCGTGGTTCCGCCAGCATTACGGCAGTGTTCACGCGGCCCCAGCGCCAAAAGGTCAAGGAATCGAACGGCACCGTCTTGCATTGCCGGGCCTCGGGCCGCACCATGGCGGCTGGAAACGCCGTCCAGCATGAAAGGGAAACGCCATGGGGCCGAAGCTTGTCGATCATCTGTTGTATGAGCCCGAGGATAACGGGATTTTGTGGATCCGGTTCAATCGGCCGGAATTGATGAACGCGCTGATTGGCAATTCGCAGGAAAACAGCACCGTGGCCAAGGTCGGCGAATATATGCGCGCGGGCGACGACGACCCGGATTTACGCGTGATCGTGCTGACTGGCGTCGGGCGCGGGTTCTGTTCCGGGGCCGACCTCAAGGGCACGGCGCCGCCGGAAGTCACCGGCGAGAATTTCATTGGAAACCGCTCTTCGCGCGAAGGGCCGGACGGCGTCCGGCAGCACTTCTTTCACGGCTTCACCAAGCTGCACCGCGACATCGCCGATATCCGCAAGCCGACCATCGCCATGATAAACGGCCCGGCGGTCGGGTCCGGCATGGATATGGCGTTGCATTGCGATATCCGCATCGGCTGCGAAAAGACCCGTTTCGTTGGCTATCAGCAGGCCGGACAGATCATCGAGAACGGCGGCTCGTACTATCTGCCGCGAATGGTCGGCCTCGGCCGCGCGCTTGAATTCGCCTATACCGGCCACCTGGATGCGCAACGCGCCTATGACTGGGGCATACTCAACCATCTGGTGGACGCCGATAGGCTGGAGGAAACCACGCGCGACCTGTGCGCCCGGATGATGAACATTCCGCCACTGGTGCAATGGAATTCCAAGCGCATCATGCGGGCTGCGATGGATACGACCCTGGATCACACCATGGTGCTGACCTCGAACGCAGCCCTCATCCTCAACAGTTCCGAAGACGAAACCGAAGCCCGGCGCGCCTTTGTCGAGAAACGCAAACCGGTCTTCAAGGGGCGCTAGAGCATGTTCCGATCCGGTTGAATCGGCGAGTTTATATTTAGGGGATTCCCATATTTAGTGGTTTAGGCGATAATTATAGGCATCCCTTGTAAGGAGAAGCCAATGCCGAAGCCA
>PTKA01000416.1 GCA_002937525.1 Alphaproteobacteria bacterium MarineAlpha10_Bin3 | reverse complement strand
AAATATCGACCGGGTCCGGTTATGAAATATCGACCGGGTCCGGTTATGAAATATCGACCGGGTCCGGGCTGGAAGCGCGCCGTTTGATGGGGATGTTCTGCACCCGCGCCTGCGGTTCGGGGCGCAGCAAGTCGATATGCAGCAGGCCGTTATCGAGTTCGGCGCCGGTGATTTCGATGCCCTCGGCCAGGATGAAGCTGCGCTGAAACTGCCGCGCGGCGATGCCGCGATGCAGATAGACGCGGTCGTCGTCTTCCTGCCGGCCACGGATCAGGAGTTGGTTTTCCTCAAGTTCGATTGTCAGGTCCGATTCGGTGAAGCCGGCGACGGCAAGCGTGATGCGCAGGCTGGCCTCTCCGGTCCGTTCGATGTTGTACGGCGGATAGCCCTCGGCCGGCATTTTCGAGATCCGGTCGAGGGTCCGCTCGAATTGCTCGAATCCGAGCATCAGCGGGCTGTTGAACAGGGAAAAACGGGGCATTGTTCGGGCGTCTCCTCCTCTTCGTGAGCGAGTGGCCAAGGCGCGAAGGAACCCAGATTCGGCGCTCCATCGGCGAGCACGAAAGACCGTGCGCAGCATGCGCTTATTTGGGGACGAAGGCGCGTTCATTCAAGCCAGGCGGCTCGACGCCACGCATTGCGAAAGATATGAAGTTTTTGTTGTTCGGCCATTGAAAAACAGTGCAATTTCCGATATCTTGTGGGTTGTGCTAGAAATAACACCATATTTTGCGGTTTGCGCCCGGCTAGGCAAAGGTGCGCCCAGCTAGGCAAAGGGAGGTGAAGTCGTGATCTCGCCAGCGGTAATTCGACCATGCGTCCTTGGCCTGACCGTGTTCGCCACCGGCTGTCCGATGCTTGAATCGATAGAAGCGACGCTCCAGGATGCGCCGTTTACGGTCAAATTGGTCGCCGCCTCGGCGCCGGCGCCGGTGAGTTGATCCCTGCCCGGGCGGTTCGAAAATCCAATGACGCTTATATAATCGTCAATTCCGGGATGGAAGCGACCGGCGATTTGTTTCCCCTGACACGGGGCAAGACGGTTGCCTACCGTTACATGCGACAGCAAGAATTCCGCGCGGCGCGCATTCATGAACGGTCCTGCACCGTGGGCGAGTTCGGCGCGGTCAAGACCGCCGCTGGCGCCCTCGATGCGTACCGGATCAGATGCTTCTATGACGGCGTCGTCCGGGTGAATTACTACGCGCCCGCGCTGGGCCGGGTCGTGCTGCAAACGTTGGATACGATCTTCGATTCGGTAAAGCGGGAACTGGTCAGCTTCGAACGCGGCCCGGCACCCGAGGTTCAGACCGCAAAAAGCGAGACCGTGACGCTTTCCCAAGCGGCAAGCAAGCCATCGCCGGTCGCGCTTGCCGCGGCGAGGCGCTATGGCGTCCAACTCGCGGCCTATCGCTCGCCGGCGCGCGCCAAGCAGGCCTGGTCGCGGCTCCAACGGTTTGGCGGTGCGTTGCTTGCCGGCCAGACACCGGTCATTGAACGCCAAGACGCGGCGGACGGTCAGCTGTTCCGGCTGATCGTCGGTGACTATGCGACGAAGAACAAGGCGCGCGCCTTTTGCCGGAGCTTGAAACGCGGCGGCATAGATTGCTGGCCGCGCGCCCGCAAGGCGGTCAAATCACCGGCGGTTGTCGAGTCTCCCCCGCCACCGACCGATCTGCGGATCGTCCGCCGGTAACGCTATTGCGCGTTTTTTTGCCGTGCTTCGAAGGCCGCTTCCCAGTTCTTGCCGTCGAAGCTAGATTTTTCGTAGTCGGCGCTATCAAGGTCGAAATCGTCGAGAGTCCGGATATTGATGTTGATCTTGTCCGGTGCCGTGCGCGGGTGGGAAAACGTGTGAATTCCGCAGTGCCGGCAAAAGAAATGGGACGCAATCTTGAGATTGAACCGATAACGCTGCAAGGCGTCCTTGCCGGAAATCAGTTTGAATCGTTCTGGCGGAACGGTGTGATGCAGTGACCCTTTCTTGGCGCATAACGAACAATTACAGTCGCCGATTTTCGATAAATCCGCTTCGACGCTGAATTTTACCGCGCCGCAATGACAACTCCCCAAATAGCGTCGCATAATTATTTCCCACCCAATCCAGTCCCGGAATCAGCCTACTCGATGCCCTTCTTAAAGGAAACCGGCCGTCGATGGCGACAGACCATCTATGATTTTTGGTGTTCAAGCGCTATAATGCGTGATATCCAGAATCTTGATTCTTGCGGCAAAGTCAGGAGCTTGACATGGCGCGTGGAGCAAACCGAAGTTTGAACGGTTCAGAGAAGGCGGCGGTCATGATGCTGGCGCTGGGCGAAGAACGCGCCGGACCGCTTTGGAACGCTTTGACGACGAAGAAATTCGCGACCTCAGCCAGTCCATGGTGACTCTGGGAACCATCGAATCCAATACGGTTGAGCGGGTCTTCGTCGAATTTGCCAACAATCTTTCCGCCACGGGATCGCTGCACGGATCGGTCGGCAGCACGGAAAAATTGCTGGCGTCGATATTGCCCGAAGACCAGGTCAAGACGATCATGGAAGAAATCGCCGGCCCGGCCGGCCGCACCATGTGGGACAAGCTCAACAATGTGAACGAGTCGGTCTTTGCCAGTTACCTGAA
>PTKA01000415.1 GCA_002937525.1 Alphaproteobacteria bacterium MarineAlpha10_Bin3 | reverse complement strand
ATCAGGTCACTGTCAAAAGCGACCAGTTCGCCGGCGCGGCCGGCCTTGGGAAATTGGCGGGTGTCCCAGCGCGGCGGGTGGCCGGTTTTGTCGGGCGTGATCCAGATCTGGAAGATGTTGGCCGGCTCGTCTTCCAGATTGTATTCGGCGTGAACGATGCCGGTGCCGGCCGACATGACCTGCACATGGCCGGCCTGCGTGCGGCCTTCATTGCCCAGATTGTCGCGGTGAGAGATGGCGCCGCTTCGCACATAGGTGATGATTTCCATGTCGCGGTGCGGGTGCCGGTCGAAGCCGCGCCCGGCGGCGATGCGGTCGTCGTTCCAGACCCGCAGCGGCCCGACACCCATGCGGGCCGGATCGTGATAGCCAGCGAAACTGAAATGAAACCGGGAATCCAGCCAGTCGTTCTGGAAGCGGCCCAGCCGCTCGAAGCCTTGTATCGAGAGGGTCATGTGGTACCCCGGTTATTTCAGCAGGATGTTGGCTATTTCCTTGAGCTGGGTGCGGGCGCGCAGCAGATAGAAGCCCTGCGCCGCCAGATGGCTCGGGATCATCTGTCCGTCCGGCGCGCCGTTGACGACGACCAGCGGGTCGAGTTCGTCTGCGTGCCGCATCGAAGCCAGCATCTGCGTCCAGGCGGGGCCAAGCTCACGGTCGGCGATGACGCGGCGGAAATCTTGGCCGAACGCGGCCAGCAGCTGGTAATAGCCGTATAGCCGCCCCTTGGTCTGATAAAATACATCGTCGGCCTGAAAATCGATCAGCCATCCGCCCGCGGCGATGGCGTGGTCGAGCCCGGCGGATTGCGATCCAAGGTCGCTGCCGATGCGCTCCAGGGTCGCTTGCAGATTGTCGGCGCGGCGCTCGAATCGGGCGTCGCCGGTGGCGAGCCGTTCATTGTAGTTCAGCAGCGCCCGGCGCGCCGTACGGTATTGCTCCTCCGAGGTCGAGGTCGGCGCCAGCGACGTGGCGAAATCGAAATACCAGATGTCGCCTGGATATTTCAGCCGCCCGGCCGCATTGTCGAGATCGGGATCGACCTGGCTGGAACCGCGAATACGGCCGATCTGGTCGCTCATTTCGATGGCGAAACGGCTGAGCGCATAGACGATGCCCTGCTGGAAATTCGGCATGTTGTCGAGTGCCGCGCCGGGCAGAAAGAACGGGTCGTTGGCGGTCCAGCGGTTGATATCGGTTTCGCGCTCGATCAATCTGGCGGCGACGGCGATGGCCAGGCTCTGGCCGCTCTCGACGGTGACGCCAAGATCGGCGGTGTCGTCGATTTCGTGGATGTAGAGCATCCCGGCCGAATAATACAGCGCCGCCGCCACCAGCAAGACGCCCAGGCCCCGCAGGGCGAGGCGCGGATAGTTGGTGCGGCGAATTGCGCCATCGCCCAGACGCGCCGTGGGTTCAAGGCCGATTATGGTGTCGTCATCCATGGTTACTATAAATGTGCATGGACCGGTTGCCGCGCAAGAGGGATCAGGACCGCACGAAGCCCACGACGTCAAAGACTTGCGCCAGCACCGGTTCGCTGAGCGCGCGCGCGCGCGCCGCACCGTCGCGCAGCACCGTGTCGATATAGGCGGTGTCGGCCATCAGGCGCTGCATTTCCGCGCCGATCGGGCCGAGCACGGCAACGGCGATCTCGGCCAGCCGGGGCTTGAACTGGGAGAACTGCATGCCGCCTATATCGCGCAACGCATCGGGTACCGTGCAGCCGGACAATGCCGCATAGATGCCCACCAGATTGGCCGCTTCGGGCCGGCCTTCGAGGCCGCCGGGTTCGCTCGGCAGCGCATCCGGGTCGGTGCGGGCGCGGCGGAACTTTTTTGCAATCGCGTCGGAATCGTCGGTCAAGTTGATCCGGCTGTTGTCGGAGGGATCGGATTTCGACATCTTGGCGGCGCCGTCGCGCAGCGACATGACCCGGGTCGCCGGCCCCAGGATCAGCGGCTCGATGAGCGGAAACAGATCGATTTTGAAGTCGTTGTTAAACTTCTGGGCGATATCGCGGCACAGCTCAAGATGTTGTTTTTGATCTTCGCCAACCGGCACATGGGTCGCCTTGTAGGCCAGGATATCGGCCGCCATCAGGTTGGGGTAGGCATACAGCCCGACCGAGGCCGCCTCGCGGTTCTTGCCGACCTTGTCCTTGAACTGGGTCATCCGGTTGAGCCAGCCGAGCCGCGCCACGCAGTTGAATATCCAGGCCAGCTCCGCATGGTTGGGATTGCCGGATTGATGGAAGATGACGTTTTTCGCCGGATCGATCCCTGACGCAATAAAGGCCGCCGTCACCTCGCGCGTGTTGCGCCGCAATTCATCGGGTTCCTGCCATTGCGTGATGGCGTGCAGATCGACGATGCAGTAGATGCATTCGTAGCTGTCCTGCAAGGCGACAAAATTGCGGATCGCGCCCAGGTAATTCCCCAGATGCAGATTGCCGGTCGGCTGAATGCCCGAAAATATCTGTTCCATGGCGCGCGTTATCGCGGCTCGCCCGGACCGGGTCAAGCGCCGTTCGCTTTCCACCAATCGGCCTGGGCGCGCGGCACCAGCGATTGTTCGGCCAGATAGCGCAGTGCTGCGTCATCATGCGCCGCCAGCGATCCGGCGGCG
>PTKA01000414.1 GCA_002937525.1 Alphaproteobacteria bacterium MarineAlpha10_Bin3 | reverse complement strand
AAAAACCGCACGAATACGTCGGCCTTTCCATTGCGCGGCGGTTGCAGCAAGGCAATCTGGTCGCAGCCAACGCCGCGCCGCCGGTCGGCGATCCGCCGGATCTGACCGGCGGACAGCGCAACGGGCGTGTCGCGCGCATCGATGATGACGCAATCATTGCCCAGGCCGTGCATTTTTATGAACGCTATCATTCGTATAAATCCGCTTTCGCGGGGGTTATAGGGGCGGTGCGGTCAACCGTCCAGAACCCAGGCGTTACCAGGGGCTAGGTCAGCCCCAGCCAGGGTTCGCCCATGGCGGCCTCGGCGCGCTGGAAGGCGGCGCGCAACTCCCGCACCGCGTTGTCCGGCAAGGCGCCTTTGGCCAGAACCGCCAGGTTGCATTCGACGTTCGCCGCCTTCGTGGTGCCGACGATGGCCGTGGTGACGCCGGGTTGCGACAGGGTGAAGCGCAGCGCGATTTCGGACCATGCTTCGTCCGCAAGGCCCAGATCCGCCGGCGAGACCGCCATCCGGTCCAGCCGTTCGCGATAGGTTCTGGTGTAATCGACATACATGCCGCGTTGCTCGGATGCGGCGCGCCAGGCGGCGTTGGCGATCGGCCGCTTGGCCAGAACGCCGACATTGTTCTGCGTGGCGGCGGGCAGCACGGTATCGATATTCGCCTGGTCGCAGATATTGACCGAGGTCTCCAGCACCGCAATTTCTTCCAGCCCGACGGCATAAGACGCCGCCGCGTTGTCGCCGGAATAGCCGGCAAAGCGGATCTTGCCGGCGTCGCACGCCTTGACCAGAGCGCCGACGGCTTCGCCGCGCTGAAGCGTCTCCAGATCGCAGCTATGCAGCAGCATGACATCGAGATGGTCGGTCTTGAGCCGCCGTAGCGAGCGCTCGATGGTTTGCTCGATCGCCAGGGCCGACCAGGCTTTTCCTTCGATATCGTCATAGGCCCGGCCGCATTTAGAGACCAGAACATAGTCGTCGCGGCGATGACCGATGGCACCGCCGATGGCTTCCTCGGAACCGGCATAGGCGGCCGCCGTGTCGATCAGGTTAACGCCGCGGTCGAGGATCGTATTCAGGATATTGGCGACTTCACGCCGGTCGGTCTCCAGATAGCCAACCGGCCCGCCGCCGAAGCCAAGGGCCGATACGGTGAGGCCGGTCTTGCCGAAACTGCGCATTTCCATTTTCTATGTCCTTGCGGTCTGTTTGCCCAAACCTGCTACACGTCACGGCCATCGTCAATGGTATCCATGCACCCGCTTGACTTAAACCAACGCCGGGCGTAAAAGCGCGCTCTCAAACGGGAAACGGCGTTTTCCGGCCCCTGGGGGCTCCGTCAGTCCGCGAGTTTCGCGCGCTGGCGCGTTTCGCGTTGTCGATGTGCATTTGAGGTATTGATGTTCGAGTCGCTATCAGGCCGTCTGGGCGATGTCTTCGAGAAGCTGCGGCGGCGCGGCGCGCTGAGCGCTACCGATGTCGAGACGGCGATGCGCGATATCCGCGTGGCCCTGCTCGAAGCCGATGTGGCGCTGCCGGTGGTGCGCGGCTTCATCGAACGGGTCACCGAACAGGCGGCCGGCCAGGACGTGCTGCGGTCGGTCACGCCGGGCCAGATGGTGGTCAAGATCGTCCATGACGAACTGGTCGCCATGCTGGGCGACGAGGCCACCGGCATCGACCTTATGGCGCCGGCCCCGGTCGGCATCATGCTGGTCGGTTTGCAGGGCTCGGGCAAGACCACGACCACGGCCAAGATCGGCCTGCGGCTGAAGGACCGCGAGCGCAAGAAGGTGCTGATGGCGTCGCTCGACACCCAGCGCCCGGCGGCCCAGGAACAGCTCAAGGTGCTGGGCGAGCAGGCGGGGGTCGCAACATTGCCGGTCATGGCCGGCCAGCGGCCGGTCGATATCGCCAAACGGGCCGGAGACGCGGCCCGGCTCGACGGCTACGACGTGATCCTCTACGATACCGCCGGCCGGTTGCAGATCGACGAAGCGCTGATGGCGGAAGTCGCGGCGGTGCGCAGCGCGGTCAATCCGCATGAAGTCCTGCTGGTCGTCGATGCGATGACCGGGCAGGATGCGGTCAATGTCGCGCAAGGGTTCAACGCCCGCCTGCCGCTCACCGGGATCGTGGTGACGCGGGTCGATGGCGATGCGCGCGGCGGCGCCGCTTTGTCGATGCGCGCGGTAACCGGCTGCCCGATCAAGTTGATCGGCGTTGGCGAAAAACTCGATGCGCTGGAGGATTTCCATCCCGACCGGATCGCCGGCCGCATTCTGGGCATGGGCGATGTCGTCGGCCTGGTCGAGAAAGTATCCGAATCAATCGAACAGGACGAAGCCGAGGCGCTGGCCAAGAAAATCCAGAAAGGCCAGTTCGATCTCGACGACATGGCCAAGCAGCTTGGCCAGATGCGCAAGATGGGCGGCCTGTCGGGGTTGATGAAGATGCTGCCCGGAATCGGCAAAATGAAGCAGCAGATGGCCGAGGCGAATATCGACGAATCGGCGCTGGTGCATCAAGAAGCCATCATCTCGTCGATGACCAGGGGTGAACGCGCGCGGCCGAAAATCATCCATGCCTCGCGCAAGAAACGCATCGCCGCCGGGTCCGGGTCGTCGATCCAGGAAGTCAACAA
>PTKA01000413.1 GCA_002937525.1 Alphaproteobacteria bacterium MarineAlpha10_Bin3 | reverse complement strand
CTGCCCGGCCAGCCGCAATCCGCGCCACCTGGGCGGCGTCGGGCAATTCCGGACCGTCCAGCAGGCGAAGGTCCGGCCGCTGGTCCGACAATGCTTCGACGACCATGGCGGCGGCGTTTCCGGCGACCGCGACCGAACCGCCAGGAAGCAACGCCGCGATGGCGTGCGGCAACAACGCCGCCGGCGCGCTTCGGGGTGTCGAATCGGGCGCGAACAGTTGGACATAGTGATCGGCGCGCTTGGAATCGATGGCGATCAGCAACGGCGCGCCAGCCGGATTTTGCGCCGCCGCGACCACCTCCAGCGTGGTCAGGCCGATCAACGGCTTGCCGGCGGCCAGGGCCAGGGCGCGGGCGCTAGCGAGGCCGATGCGCAGGCCGGTGAAGCCGCCCGGACCGACCGTGGTGGCGATAATATCCAGCGCCGCGAATTCCAGCGCCGCCTCGGCCATGACATCGCGGACCTGCACCATCAGGCACGCCGCGTGGCCCCGGCGGCGGGCATCGAAACGATGGGCGATCAGCGCGCCGTGGCGCCAGAGCGCCGCCGAGCAGGCGTCGGTCGCCGATTCCAGGGCAAGGACGGTATCGGCGCGCATCGTCACGGGCCCCGGGCGGCGCGGATTTTCCGGTCGGCTGGTTTCGTCATCCCGAACGGCCTTGAGCGTAATGACCCGGTGGCGGTAGAGTAGCGCATGATTCGCTGCTTGCACGAATTTCGCGCAAACTTCAACCGGGCCATACCGCTGGCGCTGGCCGCCATGCTGTTCGCGGCCGAAGCCGCCGCCGCCGACAGCGCGGCATTCATCATGTATCACCGCTTCGGCGAAGACGCCTATCCCTCGACCAGTATATCCGTAGCGCAGTTCGACGCCCATCTGGCGGAACTGAAAAGCGGCCCCTACACCGTCCTGCCGGTTCAGGAAATCCTTGCGGCAATGCGCGCCGGCAAGGCGTTGCCGGACCGGACGGTCGGCATTACCATCGACGACGCCTATCTGTCGGTCTTTACCCAAGCGTGGCCCCGGCTCCGGAAAGCCGGCCTGCCCTTCACCCTGTTCGTGGCCACCCAGCCAATCGACAACGGCGCGAAAAACTACATGTCCTGGGATCAGATTCGCGCCATGCGGGACGCCGGCGTCACCATCGGCAGCCAAAGCGAGACCCATTTGCACATGGCGGAAGCGAACGAAGCGCAAAACCGGCGGGATTTGCAGCGCTCGCAGGATCGCTTCAAGGCCGTATTGGGGGAAGCCCCGACATTATTCGCCTATCCGTATGGCGAGGCTAGCAGCGCCACGCGGAAATTCGTCATCGAACAGGGCTTCATTGCCGCCTTCGGTCAGCATTCCGGCATCGCGGACCGAACCGGCGACGCCTTTTTCATTCCGCGATTCGCCTTCAACGACCGCTATGGTGCGATATCCCGGTTTCGCCAGCGGGTGAACGCCCTGGCGTTGCCGGTTAGCGGGATCACGCCGGCCGACCCGCTGATCGAAGCGGCGAACCCCCCGGCCTTCGGTTTCAGCGTGGATGCAACGGTGAGCAAACTCGACCGGCTAGCCTGCTATCATTCGCAATTCGACAAGGTGACCGTCGAACGGCTTGGATCGGCGCGGTTCGAGATTCGCTTCGCGGCACCGCTCAAGCGCGGCCGGTCGCGGTTGAACTGCACCGTGCCGGGCCCGGACAAACGCTACCGCTGGTTCGGGTGGCAGTTCTATGTGAAATAGGCCGGGCGGCCGGGAACAGCCGAACGTCACGCACCAGGCTTGAACGTCGCCACCGTATCGCTAAGCCGCGCTTCATCGAGCGCGCGGAGCCGGTTTTCCTTGATGACGCGCCGCACCAGCGCCACATAGACGTCGCCTTTGCGAGAGTAGCTGGCCAGTGCTGCGGCGATCGCGACGCTATCGACCGGCACCTTTAGCGCCCGCAGGACGGCCCGCTCCTGGCGAAACGCGCGATAGGCGCGATGCGTGTTGAGATTGCGCAAATACGATTCGACCGATGCCGCCAGATCGTCGAAGGCGCGCATTTTATAGGTCTGGCCGTCGTCCCGTTCATGGGGAACGATGCCGCGATACGCCGCCGTCGTCCATTGGCCAAACGGCGCGTTGCCTTCGCGGGCGAAGCGGGACGTGCCCCAGCCGCTTTCCACCGCCGATTGCGCCAAGGCCAGGGATGGCGGCACCGTATCGACGCGCAAAGCCAGTGCCGTAAAATTTCCCGGCTTCACGCCATACTCTTTGAACAATGCAGCGAGCCAGGTCTGTTCGGCCGGTTGCGCGGCTTCGCCGCCGGTAATTTTTTCCCGCAACGCCGCCAACTTCTCGCGCTGTTCCTGCACCCGCTTGTTCGCCTGTAGCACATAAGGCAGCATGAAGCGCAGGAACACGGCTTTTCGTTCCGCCGCCAGCGTGACGGATTCCAGGTCATAGGGCAGCGATGCATGTTGCAGGCGCGGTACCGTGATCTGACCGCGGCGCACCGCGTCCAGACTGTATCCGGTGCTGGAAAAGAAGTCCTTAACCATGGCGACCGACGCCAGAACCCGCACATTGGCGGGTTTTTCGAGTCTGGAGATTTTGGCCCCGGGCCGGTAATTATCAGGCAACGGCGCCAGAATGCCGGGAAAAATATCCCTGGTTGGA
>PTKA01000412.1 GCA_002937525.1 Alphaproteobacteria bacterium MarineAlpha10_Bin3 | reverse complement strand
CGGATCGGTGCGCTCCTCGACGAATTCACACCGCAGGAATGCGCCAACTATTTCAGAAATTCCGGATATGCTTCAACCTAACTGCAGAACGCTCTAGCCGCGGATGCGGGAGAGCGCGGACGGAGTGTCGATATCCAGCAAGACGCCGTCCTCGGCCATCTCGACCTCGCAGGTCAAATCGGGATAGGCGCCGGTCAGTTGCCGGGCGCCCAGATCGCCGGAAATATCGCGCACTTCGTCGAAGAAGCGCTGCGCGAAAATCATCGGATTGCCGCGTTTTCCATTATATGTCGGCACGCAGATCGCCCGGCCTTCAAGCGGATCGAACGCGGCGATAAGGCGGTCTATCGCCGCCGCCGAAACTCGCGGCATATCGCCAAGACAGACCACCACGCCATCGACGTTCCGGTCCAGCGCGGCGATGGCGCGGGCCAGCGATGTGCTCAACCCCTTCGCGTAGTCCGGGTTTTCAACAAAGCGCACGTTGTCGTTGCCGATGGCGGCGCGCAGTTTATCGGCCTCATGGCCAACCACCACCAGGATCGGGCCGGCGCGCGACGCGCGCACCGCGGCGACGACCCGGTTGACCATCGCCTGACCGTCGATCTGGGCCAGAAGTTTGTTGATCTGTCCCATGCGGCGGGACTGGCCGGCGGCAAGGATGATTGCGGCGATGCGCGGCGCGTGGCGGGCCGGCTTGCCCTTTGTCGCTTCGGCGCGGGGCAGGGGGCGGGCCGCGATCTCTTTCAGCAAGCCGCCGGCGCCCATCGCCATGATGTCCTCGCGGCGCACTTCTATATCGGCGAACAGGCGTTGCAGCACCCAATCGAATCCATTCAGCTTCGGCGACCGCGCGCAGCCGGGCAGGCCGGCGACCGGGCGCCCGCCGACATGGCCCAGAAGCAGCAGATTGCCCGGATCGACCGGCATGCCGAAATGGTCGATGGTTCCGCCGGCGGCGACAATCGCGGCGGGCACCACATCGCGGCGGTCGGTGATCGCGGATGCGCCGATGATCAGCACCATCTCGGCGCCGCCGGCAAGCAGGTCTTCGAGCGCGGCACTGGTTGCGCCGGCATCATGGCCGCAGCGGATTTCCGCCACCAGGGTTCCGCCCAGCGCGCCAACCCGCTGCGCCAGCACCGCCTTGGTCTTGTCGAGGACCGATTCCTTGAAGCCCGGCAAGCGCGTCTGCACCAGGGCTACCGGGCGCGGCCGGTACGGGGCGACGCGCGCCAGTCCGCCGGCGGCCAGGGTTTCGCAGGCGGCGACCACGGATTGCGGGGCCGCGAAGGGAATGATCTTGACCGTGGCGACCATCTGGCGCGCGGCAACCGGCGCAAACGGCGCCAGCAACGCGACCGTGGCGGCTTCGTCGACAAGGTTGATCGCGTTCAGGCGGGCGGGGTCATACATCAATATGCCGCCGGTCCGGGCGTAAAGATTGACCCGCCCGGTGAAGGCAGCGGAAACGTCCAGATGCGCGCCGGCGATCGCGGCGGCGATACGGGCGGCGGCGGGGTCTTCGCCAATGTCGTCCGCCTCCAGCCGGGCGGCCATGACCGAGGCGATTCCGGTGCCACGCAAGGCGGCGATGTCCGCATCATTCAGGATCCGCCCCTTTTTGAGCGATAATGCGCCGCGCCGTACGCCATGGGCCAGGATGGCGCCGGCCGCCTCGGCGATGGGCAGGTCGCCGAACTTCACGAAGCGGCCTGCTTTTTGCCCGGCCGGTGCAGGCTCTGGGTCAATTCGGCAACAATCGACACGGCGATTTCCGCCGGCGATATCGCCCCGATATCGAGTCCGACCGGGCCATTGATACGGGCGAAATCAGCCGGCCCGAACCCCATTTCGGCCAGCCGGACGGCGCGGCTGGCCGATGTCTTGCGGCCGCCAAGCGCGCCGATATAGAAGGCGTTGGATTTGAGCGCCACGCATAAAGCCGGGTCGTCGAGCTTGGGGTCATGGGTCAGGGTGACCACCGCCGTGCGGGAGTCGGGCGCAAGACCTTCCAGTGCCGCGTCGGGCCAGCGCCGGTCGATCTCGACATCGGGGAAGCGTTCGGGCGTCGCCCAGGCACCGCGCGGATCAATTAACGTCACCGCGTAGCCGGCCAGCCGGGCCATCGGCACCAGCGGCTGGGCGATATGCACCGCCCCGACCACGATCAGGCGGCGCGGCGGGTTGAAGATTTGCACGAACAGGCGACGCCCTTCGATCTGGGCGAGCCGGCTGCGGTCTTCGGCGCGGGCGCGCTCAATCGCGGCGGCCACCGCGCCGGTCACCGCGATATCGCCGTTCGCGGCGCCGTCGATCACCAGTGTTTGCGCCCCGCTATCGATATCGGTGATCAGAAGGGTTGGCTTGCCGTTGCGTCTGGCGGTGTTGAGAGCGGCTAAATCGGTCGTCTTCATGTCGGTTCCGTAGAGGTTTGCAACCGCCATGCTACACCCAAACCGGTTGCGCGGACAGCATCGGCCGGAGTGGCGCGGCGTGGTGCAGGGAATGAAATAGCTAATAAGTAATATTAAAATCCCCATCGGCGCGGACATGCGGGATCGTTAATCAAAATTTAATTAGTTCAAAAAATATATGCATTGCAGCGCCATTCTTTTACCTTCTAGTGCAGTGACTCATTCAGAGGGTACAGGTA
>PTKA01000411.1 GCA_002937525.1 Alphaproteobacteria bacterium MarineAlpha10_Bin3 | reverse complement strand
TTCTTCGTGTTTCGATGGGTTGGTTCGCACCGCCATCAAAACCGGTAACCCTCACCCATGACAAGGGCGCGGTGTCAGATTAGATCGGAACTAATACAACTTATCATATGCTGGCAAGGTTAACATTGCGGCGCCGAGCGTGGCAAAAGCGATGACGGAGAAATAGATATGTCTGAGCGTGACTACGAGATGCTGGTTTTGGGATCGGGTCCGGCCGGACATAGAGCGGCCATTCAAGCAGCGAAACTGGATAAGAAAACCGCAATCATCGAATATCAGGCGGTTGTCGGCGGCACCTGTATCAATACCGGCACGATCCCCAGCAAGACCTTGCGCGAAGCGGTCCTGCATCTGTCGGGTTACCGGGAACGCGCCATCTATGGCGCATCCTACCGGGTGAAGAAAGACATCACCATGGCGGATCTTTTCGTGCGCACCGATAATGTTATCGCCCATGAACTCGACGTGCACCGCCATCAACTACAGCGCAACCAGGTCGAACTGTTGCAGGCGAAAGGCGCGTTCGTCGATCCGCACACGATGCGTCTGTCGGGTCTCGACGGGCACGGCCACTGGGACGTCACGGCCGACAATATCATCATCGCGGTCGGCACGACGACGACCCGCGACAGCCATGTGGAATTCGACGGGCAGCGGATATTCACCAGTGACGATGTCCTTGGTCTGAAAAAACTGCCGCGCTCGCTGGTTATCATCGGCGCCGGGGTCATCGGACTTGAATATGGAACCATCTTTGCGGCACTCGGCGTGCGGGTCACCGTGGTCGACAAGCGCCCCCGGTTGCTGACCTTCGTCGATTACGAAATCATCGACACGCTGGTCTATCAGATGCGGCAGAACCGGGTTACCCTGCGGCTGGGCGAAGAAGTCAGCGGCCTGGAACGCTTCACCGACGACCGAGGCGAGAGAGTGCGCGTGAGTCTGGCCAGCGGCAAGCAGATTCAGGCGGAATGCGCGCTTTACAGTATCGGGCGCACCGGCGCCACGAACAATCTGGGGCTGGAGACGATCGGGGTCAGCGCCGTGGAACGGGAACTGCTCGCGGTCAACAAGAATTTTCAGACCGAAGCCGGCCATATCTATGCGGTCGGCGACGTGATCGGGTTTCCCAGCCTTGCCTCCACGTCGATGGAACAGGGCCGTATCGCCGCCTGCCACGCCTTTGGCGTCGCGGCGGAAAGCGTACCGAATCTGCTGCCATACGGCATATTCACGATTCCGGAAATTTCCATCGTCGGCCGCAGCGAGGAAGAACTGACCGAAGCCGGCATTCCCTATGAAGTCGGCAAGGCGGCCTATAAGGAAATTTCCCGGGGCCAGATCCTGGGCGATTCCAGCGGTATGCTGAAGCTCATCTTCCATCTTGAGACCCGTGAATTGCTCGGCGTCGCCATCCTTGGCGAAGGCGCGTCGGAACTGATCCATATCGGCCAGGCGGTTCTGTCGCTCGGCGGCAAGATCGACTATTTCGTCGATACGGTGTTCAACTATCCAACGCTGGCGGAATGCTACAAGACCGCCGCCTTCGACGGGATCAACCGGTTAAGCTAGAATGATACCGGTATGGGCGGCGGATAATGCGATCCGCCGTCAATTCATGCACTTTATTACAAGAACACAGAGGACCCGCCATGCTGCTCGACCACCGCACCTATACTTTGCGTCCCGGCACGATAAAGAAGCACCTAGCGCTCTATGAAAAGCTGGGAAAGGAACCGCAAAGCCGCCATCTCGGCAATCCGCTCGCCTATCTCACGACGGAAACCGGCAACGTAAACCAGTATGTCCATATCTGGGTCTATGCGGACGCCGCCGACCGGGCGAAAAAGCGCGCCGCCATGCAAGCCGACCCGGACTGGCAAGCCTATGTCGCGGCAAGCGGCGAACTTGGCGCGCTGATCAATCAGGAAAACAAGTTGATGAACCCGGTCGAATTCTATCCCCAACCCAAAACCTAGAACGCAGCACCGGGAAAGAAGGAAAAACAGATGACGATCGAACGGTTGGCCGGCGACGCCAGGGGGCGAAGCCGGGCCGTGGCGTATGAAGGACGGGTCTACACCGTGGCGACGGCGGCTGATACCACGCTGGACATCGCGGGTCAGACCGCACAGACATTGGCCGTGATCGACCGCAATCTCACCGACTGCGGATCCAACCGGACCCGGATTCTGTCAGCGACGGTCTATCTCGTCGATATCACGCGAAAATCGGAGATGGATTCGGTCTGGAATGACTGGATCGGGCCGGATAACTGGCCGCAGCGGGCTTGTGTCGGCGCCGCGCTCCATGGCGACACAGTGGTTGAAATCACCATCGTCGCAGCGCGGTAGCGTAAATCCAAAATCGATGCGCTATCGGGATATGACCTCCAGCAGAATGTCGTCTGGATCGCGAAAATAAACCGATCCGGCCATTTCCGTGCCATGGATGGAATGTGGCAGGTCGCGGGCCCGCAGGGTCTTGACAATGGCCTGGTAATTTTTCGGCTCCGCCTTGAGGGCCACGTGATGCATAGCGCCAATGCCGCGCACCGCCTTCGTCGAATCGTGTTCCGGAAAATCGAAGAAGGCCAGCATGTTCCCGCCGCCCAAATCGAGGAAGACATGGGTCGATGTCGGCTCGTCCCGGTTGGTGACAAT
>PTKA01000410.1 GCA_002937525.1 Alphaproteobacteria bacterium MarineAlpha10_Bin3 | reverse complement strand
AGTTGATCGTCAACCGCGCGGCGCTGAAAACCATGCCGGACGAAATTCGCCCCTGGATCGACCGGTTCCGCGAGCTGAGCGATGCCGCTTAGACTGGCCACGCAAGATCCGGGCTTCGACGCCGCGTTCGCGACACTGCTCGCCGCCAAGCGCGAGGTGCAAGCCGATGTCGGCGCCGTGGTTGCCGGTATCCTGGCCGATGTAGCCAAGCGCGGCGATGCGGCGGTCCTGGAGTATACAAGCCGGTTCGACCGGCACGATCTGGCCGCCGATGGAATGCGTGTTGCGGCGCGCGATATCGACGCCGCCGTGCGCGATTGCGATCCGGCATTGCTGGATGCCTTGTCCCAGGCCGCGGCCCGGATCGAGGCATTCCACGTCAAGCTGATCCCCGGTGAATTGAATTACCGCGATGCCGATGGCGTGCGGCTTGGCGCCCGCTGGACGGCGGTGGAATCGGTCGGTCTGTATGTTCCCGGCGGGACGGCGGCCTATCCGAGTTCGGTCCTGATGACCGCGATCCCGGCCAGGGTCGCCGGGGTCGAACGGATCGCCATGGTCGCGCCCGCGCCGGGCGGAAGGCTCAACCCGCTGGTGCTGGCGGCGGCCAAGCTGGCCGGCGTCACCGAAATCTATCGTATCGGCGGCGCGCAGGCGGTGGCGGCGCTGGCCTATGGGACCAGCAGCATCCCCGCCGTCGTCAAGATCGTGGGACCCGGCAACGCCTATGTGGCGGCGGCCAAGCGGCAGGTGTTCGGCCAGGTCGGCATCGACATGATCGCCGGGCCGTCGGAAATCCTTGTCGTCGCCGACCGCAACAACGATCCGGCATGGATCGCCACCGATCTGCTGTCGCAGGCCGAACATGACGAAGCCGCCCAGGCGATCCTGATCTGCGATGACGCGGTCTTCGGCGATGCGGTTGTGGCGGCGGTGGAATGCGAACTAAAGTCGATGGATCGCTCGGCGATTGCGGCGGCAAGCTGGCGTGATAATGGCGCGGTGATCGTCGTCGATGAATTAGCCGATGCGGTCGCGTTGATCGACCGTATCGCGCCAGAGCATCTTGAACTCGCCATTGCCGACCCGGAGCAGATGGCATTGGCGGTGCGAAACGCCGGGGCGATATTTCTGGGGCGTTATACGCCCGAAGCGATCGGCGACTATGTCGGCGGTCCCAATCATGTGTTGCCGACGGCGCGAAGTGCGCGTTTTTCATCCGGGTTGAGCGTGCTGGACTTCATGAAACGGACCACTTTCATCGGCTGCGACGCCGAAAGTCTGGCCAGAATTGGACCGGCCGCGATAACGCTTGCCCGCGCGGAGGGGCTCGGCGCCCATGCCCGCTCCATCGCCATCCGCCTGAACGGTTCGGGTGGCGAATGAGCCTGGATCGCATCGTTCATATCGAACTCGATCAACGGACCCTGAACAGCCGCAGCCCCGAAGTCGAACATGAACGTGCGGTCGCGGTCTACGATCTGCTGGAAGAAAACCACTTCGTTCCAGTGGGAAAATTCCACGGACCCTACCGCATCCGTCTGGCGATCGAGGATTCGAACCGGCTTATTTTCGACATCCGCAACCAGGCCGACGAAACCCAGGGCCAGATCACCCTGCCGCTGACGCCGTTTCGGCGCATCATCCGCGACTATTTCAGGATTTGCGAAAGCTATTTCGACGCGATCAAACGCATGACGCCGTCGCAAATCGAAACCATCGACATGGCGCGGCGCGGCCTGCACGATGAAGGGGCGCAATATCTGCGCGACCGGTTGCGGGGCAAGGCCGACATCGACGCGCCGACCGCGCGCCGCCTGTTCACTTTAATTTGTGTCCTGCATTTCCGGGGATGAACGATATTCCCGATGCCGTGCTGTTCTCCTGCACCTACAATGCAGTGCGTTCGCCAATGGCCGAGGGGATTATGAAATACCTGCATGGGCACCGCGTTTATGTCGATTCGGTTGGCGCGCGGCGTGGCGAACTCGACCCTTTCGTGGTCGGGGTCATGGATGAAATCGGTATCGACCTTTCGCGACACAAGCCAAAAAGTTTCGAGCAGTTTGAAGATACTTCCTATGATCTGATTATCACCTTGTCGCCGGACGCACATCATCATGCCCTGGAATTGACCCGTACCATGGCAGTAGAGGTCGAATTCTGGAATACCATGGACCCTAGCTATATCACCGGCAGCAGAACCCGGCGTCTCGACGCCTACAGGCAGATCCGCGATCAACTCCTGGCACGCATCAAGGAACGCTTTCCAGTGACCCGCGCGGTCGATATTTAATAACCCTTTCGCGATATCGGAAAAGATGGCAGCAGTGGCAAAAAACAATCGCTTGATCCTGGCGTCCGCCTCGGCGCGGCGGCTGGAATTGCTGGCCCAGATTGGCGTGGCTCCGGACCTTGTCGATGCCGCGCAAATCGACGAATCAACCCATGCGCGCGAACTGCCGCGCATCTATGCAGCACGCATGGCGGCGGCGAAGCTGAACGCGGCGGCGTTGCGGCATGACGGCGCTTTCGTGCTTGCCGCCGATACGGTGGTTGCGTGCGGCCGGCGGATTTTGCCCAAGGCCGAGGATGCGGCAACGGCGCGCCGATGCCTGGAACGGCTTTCCGGCGGGCGGCACCGGGTCTATGGCGGCTTGATCGTGCAGGCGCCCGATGGCCGGC
>PTKA01000041.1 GCA_002937525.1 Alphaproteobacteria bacterium MarineAlpha10_Bin3 | reverse complement strand
TTCGCCCTGGCGGCCGCGGCCATGGCGTCCGGCGTATCCGCCCCCAACGTATAGGCGGTCACCAGGGGGCGCGGCGCGCCAAGCCCGGCCAACCGCCAGACCGGGCGGCCGGTCTGTTTGGCGGCCAGATCCCACAGCGCGCAATCGACCGCGTTGCGGGCCGCACCAGGCGGCAGCGCCGAGCCCAACCCGGCCCGGTCAAGCCCATCGGCAATCGCGCCGCGCAAGGCCTCGATATCGGCGATGACCGCCGGCACGCTCTCGCCGTAATGGGCATAGGGCATGCATTCGCCGCGCCCCGCCGCATCGCCGTCGCGGATTTCGACCAGGACGATTTCAGCGGCGTGCCGGCTGCCCCGCGAAATCGTCAACGCCTTGGCCAGCGGCCAGGTTTCGTGGCTGATTTTCAGCGACCGCACGGATTCAGCCCAACGCGTCCACCAACCGCCCCGCCCCCTGCCGAAAGGCGTCGACGCACGGCAAGCCAAGCGCCTCTTCGGTTTCTTGCAGCAGGCGTTCGGCTTCGGATTGGGAGAACGCCGAGGTGTTCAACGAGACGCCGATGCATCTTGTATCGACATTGATCAAGCGGGCGGCGGCGATATTGGCGTCGATACAGCGTTGCAAGCCGGGCATCGGCATGTGCGGCGTGCCGCGCATATGCGGCCGGGTCGGTTCATGGCAAAGAACGATCGCGTCGGGTTGCGAGCCGTGCAGCAGACCCAGACTGACCCCGGCATAGGAGGCGTGGAACAGCGATCCCTGCCCTTCGATGATATCCCAGTGATCGGCGTCATTATCGGGCGACAGCCATTCGGTCGCGCCCGAAATGAAATCGGCGACCACCGCATCGACCGACACGCCGTCGCCGGCGATGAATATTCCGGTCTGCCCGGTGGCCCGGAAATCGGCTTTCATGCCGCGCGCCTTCATTTCGGCTTCGATGGAAAGCGACGTGAACATCTTGCCGACCGATACGTCGGTGCCGACGGTCAGCAACCGCTTGCCGGTCCGAAACTTGCCCTTGCCGACGGCAAAGTCGCGGGTCGGATGGCGGGCGTCGTACAGATTGCGGCCAAGCCGTTTGGCTTTTGCCGCGAAACCCGGCAAATCGGTCAGCCGCATATGCAACCCGCTGGCGACATCCATGCCAAGATCAAGCGCCTTTTCCAGCGATGAAATCCAGCTATCGGGCAAAAATCCGCCCTGGTTCACCACCCCGACAACCAGCGTGCGCGCACCCGCCGCGGCGGCTTCCTCCAGCGACATATCGGCCAGGCCGATATCGGCCTTGCAGTTCGCCAGGCGGAACTGTCCGATGCACCAGTCCGGGCGCCATTTGGCGACCCCGTTCGCCATCTTCGCGGCCAGTTGATCGGGCGCGTCGCCCAAAAACATCAAATACGGATTGGCAATTTTCACGGTTTTCTTGTCCCCCCGGTTTTCATTCGTCACGCCATCGCTTCGGGAATATCCAGGGAGAAAATCTCCTGTTCCCGCGCCAGGCCCCGCAGCTGGAATTTGCCGACCGATACCAACTGGCCGGTGCATTGGGTCGCGGCACTGGCGAAGCTGTCCGAAATAAGCAGCCGGCGGCCAACCTGGTCGCACAGGCCTTCGATCCTGCTGGCTTCGTTCACGGCCGGACCGATGACCGTGAAGTCGAGCCGGTCGCGCCCACCGACATTACCATACAGGACGTCGCCCAAATGCAGCGCCACGTCGAGGCCGGTCGTGGGCTTTCCGGCGGCGGCGCGGACCGTATTGAGTTCCCGGGTCAAGCGCAACGCCGTGACCGTCGAATCCAGGGCGATGCGGCAGATCGAATCCTCGCCGGTGGCGTCGAGATCGAATGTCACGAGCAGCCCGCCGCCCATGAATTTCAGCACCTCGCCGCCATGATCGACGACCGGCTGGACGATACATTCAAGATATTGGTCCAGCATCGGCACCAGTTCGTCGCGCGCCACCCGGTCGCTCAACGCCGTGAAGCCGCGCAGATCGGCATAAAAGATGACCGCGTGGATCGTTTCGGTGGCGCCGCGACGTATTTCACCGCGCAGGATGCGCCGGCCGGTTTTCGGGCCGACATAAGCATCGACGACGTTGCGGGTGATTTCCAGCCCCAGAACCGTCTTGACGGTCAGCGCCAGACGCGGCTGCAACCGGTCGAGAATTGCGATCTCGACATCGCTGAATCCCGCTGGCCGGTCCGACGTCCAGGAGCACACGATACCGGTGCGGCCGTCGATAATGCCGTCATCGCCAAAGGGGGTGATCCGGGCCAGATAATCGGTGGCGCCCTGATCGCGGAATTCCACCAGAATCGGAAAATCCAGGCGCGCATGAGGTCCGCGCAACCGCCGGCGAAGCCTGAAATTATCGGTTTGAAACATATGATGGAACGGGCTCGACGACCATTCCTCGCTGGTCTCCTCGCTATAGGGGATCGGTTCCCTGACGATGCCGGACTGCGGGCGCCAGCGGAAGCTCAGCGCCTCGAAATTGGGATGCAAGGTGCGCACCGAAACATGGCAGCGCCATAGCGGCAGGCCCAGCGCCCGCAGCCCTTCGCAGAATCCGGCCAACAGATCCTCCAGCGCCGTGCCGCGCAGGCCCTGCTGAACCAGCCAGTCACTGAGCACCTGGACGCGCGGCCCGTTGCTTTCCAGAGGTGACGAGGTCGCAAGCTGGCTCAACAATTTATATCCTCCGGTCCTGCTTCCCCTATACATGGGAACGATGGCGCCGTCGCACAAAGCCAGCGATGGCTTGGCGCCGATCCGAAAATTACACTCAACCCGCGAAAATTCAAAAGACAATGCCAGCCGTACCGCAATGCGTTTTATTCCTTAGCATTCATATACATCGCACACAAATCTACCTTACCTAAATTAGGAATATAATAGTATTTTCTCCAGATTGCAAGCAAATTCCGCCGCCCTGTTCACGGTGCAATCAGCTGTAACCGATGTTGGACGGGAACATGAAGCGGTGCGCATCGGCGTCCATTTCGGTCTTGAAGACATGGCGGTCCTTCAACGCGGCGGCGCGCCGAGCGGCGGGCCGCGCGTCGATTTCATCGATCAGCCGCTTGAGGTTGGTCAAATCCTGCCACGCCGCATCGTCCAGCACGCGCGGTATCAGCCGGGCCCAGCCCCAGGCCGCCATATCGACGATGGTATAACGCTCGCCCAGGATATAGGCGCGGTTCGCCAGCCGGTCGTCGAGGATGGCGTAATGGCGCTTCGCCTCGAAACGGTAGCGGTTGATCGCATAGGGTAGTTTTTCCGGCGCGTGGGCCTGAAAATGCACCGACTGGCCCGAATAGGGGCCAATGCCGGTGGCGACGAACATCAGCCAGGACAGCAATTCGCCGCGCGCGGCCGGCGTGTCGGAAGGCAGGAAGCGGCCGGTCTTTTCGGCCAGATACAGCAGGATCGCGTTGCTGTCGAACAGTGTTACGTCGCCATCGACCAGGCTCGGCGCCTTGGCGTTCGGGTTTATCGCCAGATAGTCCGGCGTGAACTGTTCGCCTTTGCGGGTATCGACCGCAATAAGGTCATATTCCAGCCCGGCTTCTTCGAGAAAAAGCGCCACCTTGGCCGGGTTCGGCCCGGTGTTGTAGTAGAATTTCAGCATCGCTTGTCTCCTGCATTCCGGTTGGTTACCTTATAGCAAGGAGCGCTGCGAAAGGGAGTCGATATGGCGATCTCCATCCGCCAAGTCGGTCCCGGCTTCGCTGGCGAGGTCGAGAAAATCGATATCCGGGAGCCGCCTGCCGCGCAACAGCGCTTTCACGCCAACGTGACTTGCCCGATGGCAAGATCGGCGACACAATTTCGATCATGAGAAAACTGTCATATGGCGTCTTCGCGCTGGTCCTGTTCCATGCCGGGCTTGGCGCGGCCAATCCGGCCCTTTGGCAAGGCGAGTGGCCGCATACGGATTTCGACAAGCGCACTGTCGAATACGGCGAAATCTTTTCCGGCGGGGTGCCCAAGGATGGCATCCCGGCGGTCGACAACCCGACCTTCGTTGCGGTCGATGCGGCAAAACGGCTAAGCGATACCGAACCGGTGATCGGGCTGATCGTCAACGGCGTCGCCAAGGCCTATCCGTTGAATATTCTGATCTGGCATGAAATCGTCAACGATTCGATCGGCGGCGTTCCGGTCACCGTGACCTTCTGCCCGCTGTGCAATACCGCGGTGGTGTTCGACCGGCGGCTGGACGGCCGCGTGCTGGATTTCGGCACCACCGGCAAGCTGCGCAATTCCGACCTCGTCATGTATGACCGGCAGACCGAAAGCTGGTGGCAGCAGTTCCTTGGCCAGGGGATCATCGGAGAATTGACCGGCAAGGAATTGAAAATCCTGCCCTCCAGGCTCGAATCCTGGGCCGATTTCAAGGCCCGCGCGCCGCGCGGCCAGGTGCTGGTCCCGACCAACCCCGGAATGCGGGCCTATGGCGCCAACCCCTATAGCGGCTATGATTCGCTGGCGCGGCCGTTCTTGTATGGCGGCGCCATGCCGCCGGGCGTGCCGCCGCTGTCGCGCGTCGTCTCGCTTGGCGACCGCTCGCAGGGCTGGAGCCTTGCGCTGCTGCGGCAAAAAAAGGAAATCCGCCTCGATGGCGGCGTCGTCATACGGTGGAAGCCGGGCCAGAATTCAGCGCTCGATACCGCCACCATCGCACGCGGCAAGGATGTCGGCAGCGTTACCGTGCAGCGCGGTGGGCGCGACATTGCCTATTTCATTGATTTCGCGTTTGCGTTCCACGCGTTCTTCCCGGAAGCAAAAATTCACCGCCTGCCGTGAAGGTCATCGCGTTCGGGTCTCAAAGCATCGGGCCCGAGACGACCTTGAACGGTTCCTTGTTGACCTGCCAGTTTTCACCGGCCGCCACCAGACAGGTCATGCCACCGGGCCGGGTAAAGAGAATCGTCCAGTTGCCGTTCTTGGAGGCGAATACTTCCACCAGGCTGCCATTGGCGGCGGTGCCGGCGGAACTCTGCTGTTCTTCGTATCCGTTACGCAAGCGTTCAACGATATCGGCGTGTTTGCCGCAAACCGCTTGCGCCATTGACGGGGCCGCGAAAACCATCATCGCGAATGCCGTACCGATTGCTGTAATTGTTGAGCGTGTCATGTCAATCTCCTTTCGAATACTCGCCCATTGGATTTGCGCATCTCCCAAATTCGCGCGTTATGCAACCAAGTCTCCCCGCCCCCTTCAGATTTGGGGCTACAGTTAATATTGGTTATAATATAGAATTTTCAAGTATATTCGTCAGTGACATAGATCACAATATATTTATCTAACTATTACTGTAATAATATTTACCAAATACATGATTGAAGTTTAATTGCACCGCCATTATTTTTCAGTTCAAGCACCGTTCCAATTTGATTTATTCACTGTAGCCTGAATTAGTTAACAAATACATTATGGCTGGATTTTATTTTCGCCGCGAAATGGGCGCAAAACGGCCGCATCGCGAAAACCCATGATGGGCGATTCACGCGGTCCCCCGGCAGTGATGGATTACATCGCGTCCATGGCGTTGACGATGCCTTCGCACATCGCCTTGGCGTCGCCGAACAACATCATCGTGCTGTCGCGGTAGAACAGCACGTTATCGACGCCGGCATAGCCGGGGCTGAGCGAGCGCTTGACGAACAGCACGGTGCCGGCGTTTTCCACATCGAGGATCGGCATGCCGTAGATCGGGCTGTCCGGGTCGGTCTTGGCGACCGGGTTGGTCACGTCGTTGGCGCCGATCACGAAGGCGACATCGGCCGATGGGAAATCCCGGTTGATCGAATCCAGTTCGAACACCTCGTCATAGGGGACGTTGGCTTCCGCCAGCAGGACGTTCATGTGGCCCGGCATACGCCCGGCGACCGGATGGATGGCGTAGCTGACCTTGATGCCTTCGGCTTTCAGCATATCGCACATTTCGCGCAAGGCGTGCTGCGCCTGGGCCACCGCCATGCCATAGCCGGGAACGATGATCACGCTGCCTGCGTTCTTCATGATGAAGGCGGCGTCGGCGGCGCTGCCCCGGCGCACGGTCTTGTCGCCGTCCTCGCCGCCGGCCGCCGGTCCGCCGTTCTCGGTGCCGAACCCGCCCAGAATGACGCTGATGAACGACCGGTTCATGCCCTTGCACATAATGTAGCTGAGGATTGCGCCGGACGATCCGACCAGGGCGCCGGTCACGATCAGGGCCGGGTTCGACAAGGTGAAGCCGATGCCGCACGCCGCCCAGCCGGAATAGCTGTTCAGCATCGAGATGACGACCGGCATATCGGCGCCGCCGATGGGAATGATGATCAGCACGCCCATCAGGCAGCTTAACAGCACGATCATCCAGAACAGGCCGGCGTTCTGGTCGCCGACGAACCAGAAAATCAGGCCGAACAGCAACAGACCGAGCAGCGCGTTGAGCGCGTGCTGGCCGGCAAAGACGACCGGCGCGCCGCTCATAGTACCCTGCAACTTGGCGAAGGCGATGATCGACCCGGTGAAGGTGACGGCGCCGATGACGGTGCCGATGCTCATCTCGATCAGGCTGCCGATGGGTATATTGCCGGCGACCCCGATGCCATAGGCTTGCGGCTCGTAATACGCCGCCGCCGCCACCAGCACGGCGGCCAGCCCGACCAGGCTGTGGAACGCGGCGACAAGTTCCGGCAACGCCGTCATCTTTATCTTCAGCGCCACGACCGTGCCAATCGCGCCGCCGATCAGCATGCCGATCAGGATCATGGTGAAGCTCATCACGCCGGGCGAGGCCAGGGTGGTGACGATCGCAATGGTCATGCCCGCCATGCCCAGAAGGTTTCCCCGGCGCGCCGTCACCGGCGACGACAACCCGCGCAGCGCCATGATGAAACACACGCTGGCGATCAGATAGGCGAAGGCAGAGAGATTCTCGCTCATGATGCAGCCGCCCTATATCAGTTGGTTTTTTTCTTGAACATGGACAGCATGCGCTGCGAGACGATGAAGCCGCCGAATATATTGACCGACGCCAGGATCACGGCAAAGAACCCGAATACCTTGGCCAGGCTCAAATCGGCCGGCCCGGCGGCGATCAGGGCGCCGACGATGATCACCGACGAAATCGCATTGGTCAGGCTCATCAGCGGCGAATGCAACGCCGGCGTGACGCTCCACACGACGTAATAGCCAACGAAACACGACAGCACGAAGATCATCACGAAGAAAACGAAGCTGTCGCCGCCACCCGACTGCTGCGCCTGGCTGGCAAGCTGCCCGGCGAGCTGGTTGACCTGCGCCATCAGCGCCTCGGCCTGCGCCGCCAGCGCCTTGGCGTTGTTCGCCAGATCGGCCGCACCTTCGATCACCTTATCCGTTGCCATCGACATGCTCCTGTATTTCGGCCGGTGCCTTGGCGGGTTTCGGTTCGGCCTGGCGGATCGCTTCATGCACGACCGCGCCATCGCGGGTCACCAGCGTCCCGGCGATTATTTCATCGTCGTAATCGATGTTCAGCGTCCCGGTTTCGCTATCGATCATCGGCGTAAGAAAACTAAGCAGATTGCGCGAGAACAGCCGGCTGGCATCGTCGGCGATGCGGCCCGGCACATTGGCATGGCCGACAATCTTGACGCCATGCTTCACGATCACCTTGCCCGGCCGGGACGCCGCGCAATTACCGCCCGCCTCGACCGCCAGATCGACGATAACCGAACCCGGCTTCATGGATTTGACCATGGCGTTGCTGATCAGTTCCGGCGCCGGCCGCCCCGGGATCAGCGCGGTGCAGATGACGATATCCTGCTTGGCGATGGTCTGGGCGATCAGCGCCGCCTGCTTTTTCTGATATTCCGGGCTCATTTCCCTGGCGTAGCCACCCGACGTCTGGGCGGCGGCGAATTCTTCGTCCTCGACCGCGATGAAGGCGCCGCCCAGCGATTCGACCTGTTCCTTGGTGGCCGGGCGGACATCGGTCGCACTGACGATCGCGCCGAGCCGCTTGGCGGTCGCAATCGCCTGGAGACCAGCAACACCGGCGCCCAATATCAATACGTTCGAGGGCCGAACCGTACCGGCAGCCGTGGTGAGAAGCGGGAAAAACTTTGGAAGTTTGGTAGCTGCCTCAAGGACAGCGCGATACCCTCCGATAGAACTCAGTGCCGAGAGAGCGTCCATTTTTTGGGCGCGTGATATTCGGGGCACCATCTCCATGCTTAAGGCGGTTGTACCACGTAGCGCCAGTGCTGCAGATACCTGAGGCCTATCGAGCGGGCTCAAAAACCCGATGTAGGCCCCATTTTGCTTCAGGAGGGCTATTTCATCATCGGAGGGTGGTTGAACCTTAACTACAATGTCCGACGCCAGGGCACTTTCGCGCGAGGTAATGGTCCCTCCCACCTTCTCATACTCTGCATCGGAATAGTGCGCAGAAGATCCGGCACCTGATTCGATGTTAATTGTCGCGCCCGCCTTAGCGAGCCGCAATACGACTTCCGGGGTGAGCGCTACAAGTCGCTCTCCAGACACCGTTTCCTTCGGAACACCGATAGTGTAGGCCATATTCCTCGCGTCGTGCTCAGATTTAGTCGCGACCTAT
>PTKA01000409.1 GCA_002937525.1 Alphaproteobacteria bacterium MarineAlpha10_Bin3 | reverse complement strand
ACGGATCGGTGCGCTCCTCGACGAATTCACACCGCAGGAATGCGCCAACTATTTCAGAAATTCCGGATATGCTTCAACCTAACTGCAGAACGCTCTAGCTGTGATGTCCCGACACTCGGCATCAACGTCCCTTCATTCGCTGTATCGTGGATTTTACACCGGGGCCGTCCACCCCATCACCTCAATTACGCAAATCCGTCGTCGCGAACCAAGTGGTTCGCTCGGGATTTGGTCTATCCAATGCCGCAAATCCGTCGTCGCGAACTAAATGGTTCGCTCGGGATTTGCTATTCCCGCGACAAAATAGCGCTGAACGCGCCGCCCAAGCTGCCTTCCTCCAGATACTTCATCCCGAACAGGCCGCCGGCCACGATCGACAGCAGCGCGATGACCGATCCGAGCGCCAAGGTCGACATGCCCGTGATGCCCTGGCCGATGGTACAGCCCAGCGCCAGGACCCCGCCGATCCCCATGATCGACCCGCCGACGATGTGACGCACCATATCGCTGGAATCGGTAAACGCCTCGATGCGGAACCGGCCATTCGCCTTGGATGAAGCAAACGCGCCGACGATCACGCCGCCGACGACGGCGATGCCGAAATTGATCGTCGCGCCAGTAAATGTCATCAGATACTGAATGCTCTCACCGACCGGCGCAACGAAGGTAAAGGACGCAAGCGGCGCCGGATCGAAATCGTCATAGCCGATTACGCCGGTCACATACCAGGCAAGCGGAATCAGGGCGCCGATGATGAGCCCGGCCACAATATTGGTCCGCGAGGCGCGAAACGACGCGCTTTTGAAACAGAACGCAAGCAGCCCGCCGGCGATCAGCAGCAGCACGATCCACCGGGCGGCGCCGATCGATAGGCCGGTCAGCATCGCCAGCATATCGGGCATGCCTTGCGATTCCAGCCCATAGGCGGTAAGATCGATCATCGTCAGGCTTTCGATTTGAATCCGCCCGATTCCGATCAGACCGCGCAAGGTCATATAGGCGAAAATGCCCAGAAATATCGCCACGACCAGCGATTTCAAATTCCCCCCGCCCAGCCGCACCAAAGTCTTGTTGCCGCAGCCCCCGGCCATGGTCATCCCAAAGCCGAACAACAACCCGCCGACAATAACGCCGGTCCAGCCGAAATTGGCGGTTAGGTAGATTGCACCGTTCAGGTCGATCATGCCCGTCATGTGCAAGGATTGTGCGCCGATGATGGCGACCGCAGTGGCCAGCATCCAGGCCCGGAAGCGATTCCAGTCCCCCATGAACACCATGTCCGATATCGCGCCCATGGTGCAGAAATTTGTTCGGTGCGCGGTAACCCCGAACACCGCGCCAATCCCAAAACCAAGTGTCGCAATCAAAGTCGTGACGGAAATTTCTTCCATTGCGCGCGCGCTCCCATGCAATAAGCAGGTTTCCGCTTGGCAAGCCGGTAACACTTGCGATAAATTGAATATGTAATATGCAACGGACGCCAAGGAGTGACAAGTGTCATTCCCTCGCCTATCCAATCAATTTCGTGTCACCAAGACCAAAGGCTCAAATATGATTACCCAAACCCTGGACACCAAGGGATTGAACTGCCCGCTCCCGATCCTCAAGGCGAAGAAAGCCATCACTAAGCTGGAAGGCGGCGACACGCTCGAAGTGCTGTCGACCGACCCCGGCGCGGTCCAGGATTTCGAAGCCTTCAGCCGCGCAACCGGCCATGAGCTGGTCGAATGGAACCAAGCCGACGGCGTCCTCCGCTTCCTGCTCAAGAAGAAGGCCGGATAAAGCGGATCCTGAAACGGATCGCGATCGATACCCGGCGTCAATCGTATTTGGCGTTAGAATTCGAGTTTTTCGAGTATCGCATCGAGGCCAACGCGCGCACAGGCATCGTCCGCCGCGCCGCCCGGCGCACCCGAAACACCGATGCCACCGACGACCACACCTTGCGCTTCAATCGGAACGCCGCCGCCGATCATCAGCGCTTGCCCAACGAAGCGAACGCCACTTTGCTCCTGGCCGGATTGGGTCACCTTGGTCAATTCCATCGTATCGGTTCGAAAAGTCACTGCGGTCCATGCCTTGCGCCGGGCGGTTTCGGGGGTGTGCGGGCCGGCAAGCTGATCGCGCAGCGTGACCTGTAAGATGCCGAAACGGTCGACGACGCTGACCGCGACCTGATAGCCTTCCTTCCGGCAGGCTTGCAGCGTCACCTGCGCCAATTCGAGCGCAAGATCCGGCGATAACGTCTTGAACGTCACCAGACCTTCCGCCCGCGCGGCAATCGACGACGCGATAAAAGCCAGCATCGCGAGCCCCAACAGCAATCGTTTGACCATGGCCAACATCCCTCAATCCACCGTGCGCGCGGCGACAAGCGCCGGTTTGGCGCCAAGCTTGGCGACGATTACGCCAAGCAGTCCCCAAAAATTGTCTTCGCCGGGATATCCGACGACCCGGCCCATTTCACGGCCCCGGTCCCACAAAACGAAGGTCGGCGTATAGACGATCCCGCGCACCGACCGCAAATCGGCCGGCCGGGCCGCGTAGATGTCGATCCGGCGCAGCGGTGCCGCGCGGCCCTCCGCCGTCTTGGCGTAGACCACGCCGACGTCTTCGTCCCATTTTTGGCACCATTCGCAGGTCGCCGATTCGAACATCAACAGTTCAGCCGCCAGCGCCGCGCCGG
>PTKA01000408.1 GCA_002937525.1 Alphaproteobacteria bacterium MarineAlpha10_Bin3 | reverse complement strand
GGCGGGCGCGGCAGCCGCGATCTGGCGCGCGGCGCGCCGTTCGCGCGTCGTCGTGGCGCGGTTACGCGGCAAGGCGTTCATGGCGCTGCGCACGACCTTGGCCCCGCCCAGCGTATCGGCGCGCTGGCCAAGGATGCGTTTTGCGACCCCGCGCAAGGTCGTGCGGGCAACCGCGATATCGGCGTCGGTCTGCGGTTCGGGGTCCCGGTCGACCGCATCGGGGAACAGCAGCGCGTTGCCGGTCACCCGCACCGACAGCGATTTCAGGGAATATTGCCGTAGCACCGACGCATCGACGCTCAGCGTGACCGCGAAATGATCGCGTTCCGCCCGGATACGCAAATGCTTCCAGGTCGGCAGGGAAATTTGCCGGCCGTCGGCGGCAATGCCGACCAAAATCATCGTGTCCTCGATATTGCTGCTTTTGACGCCCGGTATCTGGGCGGTGCGTTCGATGACGCGGTATTGCTTGCCGCGCACCGGGTTGGCCCGGTCGGGTTGCAGGCAGATCGCCGCAACTTCGCTTGAACACACACCACCTTCGCAATTCATCGGCAATGTGTCGGTGGGCGTCACCACCATCAACACCTGCGGCGCCGCCGACGCCGGCGCGACGCCGGCCGCCAGTCCCAAAATGGCGGCGACGGCGACTATGGAAATGCGCATATCGATCCTCCTTATTTGGCCAGCCTAACCCCGATCATAGCACCGATTGCCGATTTAACAGCCAAGCTGCCGGGCAAGGTCGATTATATCGCTGGCGACGCAATCGAAATCATGTTCGGCTGCAAGGTCGGTGGTCTGTCCCGGCCCGTTATCGTTGCGGGCAAAGAAGGCGGTGCGCAGACCGCATTCGCTGGCCGCGACAAGATCGGCGTTATGCGCCGCCGCCATCATCACCTGCGACGCCGCCAATCCCAGCATATCGCAGGCGTTCAGATAGGATTGGGGTTGCGGCTTGTAATGCCCGACCACTTCGGCGCCAAGAATGACGTCCCACGGCAATCCGGCGCGCTTGGCCATGTTGACCATCAGCGCGACATTGCCGTTCGACTGCGTGGCGATGATGTATTTCGACTTCAGCCGGGTGAGACCTTCCACCGAATCCGGCCAGGGGTCGAGCTTGTGCCAGGCCAGATTGAAATCGTCGATCCCGGCTTCGGTCAGCCCGTCGATGCCGAATTTTTCCAGCATCTCGACAAGATTTTCCCGGTGCAGCACATCGAGTTTGACGAAACCGCGCCCGCCATCGCGAATACGTTGCATCGCCGGTTGGTACAGACTTCGCCAGCCATCGGCGAACGCGGCCCAGTCAGCGTCGATCCCGAGCCGGCGGCCGACCGCCTCGCCCTCGCGGATGATCCCGCTTCGCCAATCGACGACGCTGCCGAACACATCGAATATCAAGGCCTTTATTTCACCGGACATTTGCGCTTCCCCTACCCTACCGGCCGGTCTTCAGCCAGGCTTCCTTGTCGAAGGCGACATGGTCGCCGAAAAAATGGACGGCTTTTTCCAGCTTGTCGATTTCCTCGATCCGGTAGACCCGCCGCGGGCCGTGGATTTTCTCGACGTTTTCGCGGGCATCGACCCATTGTTCAGCACCTTGCAGCGTGCTTTGGCGTTGCAAGACATCCCAGATGTAATAATGATGCGGCACCACGACCCGCGGGGCGAGCCGCTGGATGATCGCTTCGGTATGCACATGCCCCATCACATGCTGCGACTGGTCGACCGGCAGCAAAGCGATATCGATCGTGCCCAGCGCCTTCCAGATTGCGTCCGGCGGGTTGTGCCGGTTGTCGCCCCAATGAACGATCCGCATACCGCCGGTTTCCACCACGATCAGGCAATGGTCCCAGGACCGCGGATTATCCGGCGGCTCGATATTCACCCCGCTGAACTTTTCATGCACCTTCTTGAAGTCGTACAGCGCGCAACTGCTATTGACGGCGTGCTTGTCGGCCAGGCCATAGACGGTCATATCGCCGAACCGGTACATCCCGATCAGCCGGTCGAGCAGCACATGGGCATCCAGCCGGTGCAGCGCATCATGGTCGAAATGCGCATGGGTGGAGACGCCGATATCGACTTCGGTGATCGGAAAATCGTGGAAATACCAATCCCATGTCCGGGCGGGATGATTGCGCCACGGATCGATCAGCACGCTGACCCCCATCGGCGAGGTAATCCGGAAGGCCGAACTGCCATAGAACGCCAGTTCGACCGGCCCATCCTTGGGGGTTAGGGCGGCGTCTTGCAATTCGATCATCCGGTTGTGGTTGGTCGTCATTTGCCAGGCGTTCAAGCCGGTGTCGATATCGGTCATGGCGTGGGCGCATCCTGATGGAAAGGCGGGCGCATATTCTTTACGGGCTGCCGCGCGGTTTCAAGCCCCGAAGGCGTGCTGCGCCCTGTTCACGAAAACTTTACGGCGCTCGCGCGAACGTTACTGGAGTAGCGCCATCGACAACGGTTTAATTCCATGGTGAAGAAAGTCGATGCCGGCCGGGTGCAACCGGCCGCGCGCCAACCAGTTTGACAGAAGAACACGATGTTCAAGAAATCCCTTATTGCCCTCAGCGTCGCCGCATTGGCCGAGTCGAGCGCCACCCTTCCGGCCGCCGCCGCCAGCACCGATAGCCCAGTTCAGCTCGCCATGAAACATGGCTGCAACCCCTGCAAGGCGA
>PTKA01000407.1 GCA_002937525.1 Alphaproteobacteria bacterium MarineAlpha10_Bin3 | reverse complement strand
CGACGGGGCGGCGGCAATAGCCGCGGCAGCGTCGTCGAACAGGCCAAAACAGGTCGCGCCGCTGCCCGTCATGCGCGCCAGGCGGCAGCCGGGCGCATCGCGCAATGCCGCCAGCACGGTGCGGATGACCGGGCATAGCCGTATCGCCGCGTCGGTCAGATCGTTGTCGCGTTCGTTCAGCATGGCGGCCATATCGGTGGTGTCAGCCGGGGCGCGTTCGAGGCGGTCGGCGGGGTTGAAACCGCCGCGTCTGGCGCCAAAGACCGATGCGGTCACCAGCGCCACGCCGGGATTGACCAGCAGCACGCCGGCGCGTGGCAGGACCGGCGCGTCTTCGAGAACTTCTCCGATCCCGCTGGCATAGGTCGTGCGCCCCAGCAGGCAGGCGGGCACGTCCGAGCCCAGCGACAGGCCGATCGCGGCCATATCCACCGCACCTTCTTCGATACCCCACAACGTCACCAGCGCCCGCAACGCCGTCGCCGCGTCGGTCGATCCGCCGCCGATACCGGCCGCCACCGGCAGGTTCTTGGTGATGGTGATATGGGCGCGCGCCGGCACGCCGGCAGCGCTCGCCAGCCGCTGCGCCGCCTTGTAGACGAGGTTCTTGTGCGGCGCCGGCATACCGGCGGCGAACGGGCCGTTGCAGACGATATCGAGCGGTTCGCCGGAACGGATGGTCAGCGTGTCGCCCAGGGTCGTGAAGCCGACCAGGCTGTCGACCAGGTGAAGTCCATCGGCGCGCCGGCCGGTAATGGTGAAATAAAGATTGATCTTGGCCTGCGCCAGGACACTCACAACGCCGCTTACGGCGGCGCTCATCCGCCGGATCCTTTGGGTTCGAGCGCGTCCAGTCCCTTATCCAGCTTGTTTTCGATCGTGGATACCTGATCGTCCTCTGGTTCGAAATCGAGCGCGCGCCGCCACTGGAAACGGGCTTCGAGCTTGCGCCCGACACGCCAATAGGCGTCGCCGAGATGATCATTGATGACCGGGTCGCGCGACCGCAGGCGGACCGCCCGCTCCAGCTGCTTTACCGATCCTTGGTAATCGCCGAGCCGGTACAGCACCCAGCCCAGACTGTCGATGATATAGCCGTCATTCTGGCGCTGGGCGACCGCGCGTTCGATCATCGCGCGCGCGCGCTCGATGTTCAGGTTTTTTTCGACCCAGGAATAGCCCAGGTAATTCAGCACGTTAGGCTGCTCGGGCTGGAGGTCGAGCGCCTTGAGAAAATCCTTTTCCGCCCGCGGCCATTGATTGGAGCGTTCCAGCGCGATGCCGCGGTTATAGAAGAACAGCCAATCCCGCGCGGTGAGGGCGCCGAGCCGTTCGGCGGCCCGGTCATAGGCGCTGACGGCTTCGACGTAGCGTTCCTGGGCGCGCAGGAAGCCACCGAGCAGGATGAGCGCGTCGGTCCGTTCCGGGCGTTCATCGGCCATCGTGTTCAGGGTGTCGATGGCGCGGTCGAGTTTATCCAGATCGACCAGATTACCCGCCACGCGCAGCCGCGACGACCAGCTATAGGGCGATGCGGGATCGACCGAGCGATACAGCGCATTGGCCTTGGCGTAGCGTTCCTGGCGGTCGAACAACTCACCCAGCAACAGCCGGGCGAGCTCGAAATCGGGCCGCAGATAGACCGCCAGACGGGCGTAGATCATAGCGATGCTGCCGCCGCGTTCGCGCGGTAGCGCCGAAGCGACGTTGAACAGGCTCTCGGCCAGGCCTTCGGCCGGCGTGGAAACCAGCGGTTTGGCGGCAATGCCGGCATCGAGCCGTTCGATTTCGTGTGTGACGATTATATTTTGCGGGTTCTTGGCCAGGTAATCCCGATACAAGGCGCGCGCTTCCTTGGTGCGGCCGCTGCGCTCCAGCAGGGAGCCGGTGGCGCGCACGACCCGCATCGGCGCGTCAGCCGGCGTCTGCGCGACGCGGCGATAGGCGGCGTGCGCCGCTTGCGTCCGGTTGGCGGCATCGTTGATCAATCCGGTGTGCAGATCACGCATCGTCGCGAATCCGCTTTTCTGGTCGAGCGGGACGAGCGCTTCGAGCGCGGCGTCGGTCTCCTTCAGCCCGAACAGGGTCCAGGCCAGGGCCAACGGCGCCGAATAGGCGGCGATGCCGCTGCGCGGCGCGGCGTCGAAACGTTCGCGGGCTTTGGCGAATTTCCCCTGGCGCACCGCCTCGACGCCGAGCAGCAATGCCGCCGTCGACATCTTGCTCCCGGATTTTTCGATCCGGCGCGCCAGAACGACCGCTTTGTCCATTCGCCCGGCGCCCAGCGTCAACACGAAGACGCGGCGCAACAGACGCCGGTCGTTGGGGTTTTCTTCCAATACACGCAGCATGAAGTCCGAGGCGTACTCGGTGTCATGCAGCGCCTGTGCGTGGCGGCCGGCAAGGAAATTGCCAAATTCGGATGCCGCCTGGGCAGCAGCGGACGCCGCGACTACGGTGACGCAGACCGCCGCGAACAGGGTCATTCGAAAAAGGGTCGCCTTCAACCGCATCTTGTTCTCCAACCAAACCTGTCGATAGTCTAACCGAAATCGCCGTTTCGCGTTAGCGTCGATCGTTACAGCCCTTGCTTATCAGCCCGTTGACGAAGTCTGCCCTGGACGAAGGAGCCATCGTCTGATTCTCTGGGGGCCTGTCTTGAAGGGGATTTGCCGATGGCAATGGGACAG
>PTKA01000406.1 GCA_002937525.1 Alphaproteobacteria bacterium MarineAlpha10_Bin3 | reverse complement strand
CAAAATGTTCGACAAGGTGGCCTTGTTTAAACCTGCTTAGACGACTCTTCCGCATGCTTCCCATGATAACGCCTTTTTGGCATTATCTGGGTCAGCCCCCAAAAATATAACGCCGCGCGATTAATTTACCATGGCGAATTGCGCCGCGAACAACCTGACCAGAATGCCGATACCGACAACAAGAACGACCCAGGCGACGCCCCGTTTAAGCGCCGACGGAGAAAGCGCATGGGCGAGCGCCGCGCCGGCCGCGATGCCGCCAATGAGCGCCAGCGCGATGACCAGACCGATCAGCAGCGCAACCGTTCCGGACAGAAAATTGCCGCCCGTGGCAAGCAGCGCTATCGGCAACTGAACCGCCTGGGCCACGCCGATCGCGCTGATGACCGGAACATTGAGCCAGAGCAGAATGGGCAGGAGAATAAGCGGCCCGCTAGTGCCCGACATCGCGGAACCAAATCCGGTAAGCCCACCCAGGGCGACAAGAAGCGGTTTCGCCATCACCCGGCCCGGCCCGGCGCGGCCCGGTCCCGGCCGCATGGCGGTATAGGCCGCGAACAACAATAGCAGGCCGATCAATCCTTCCAGGGCCGGTCCCGACGCCGCCGATTTTGCCATCGATCCCGCGAAAGCGCCCGGCATCGCGCCAAGGATCAACCATCCGGCAATAGACCACTGAATCGACCCGCGGCGCGAATAGAACCAGGCGCCCGCCGCACCGGCAAAGATATAGCTGAACATCGCAGCACCGATCGCCGCATGGACATCGATACCGGCAAAATAAGTCAGGAACGGCACCAGCAGAACGCCGCCGATACTGGTCGCGCCGACCAGTATGCCAACGAGGCCACTAAACCCGGCGAGGAGCAGCGCCAACATCCCGCTCATCGATTGCCCTTCCGTGAAAAAGCGACTTGCCGCAGGGTCCTCACTCCCTATTTGCGCCGCCAGATCGTCGCTTCGGGTTTATCTTCCAGAATGATCCCTGCCTGCGCCAGCGCATCGCGGATGCGGTCCGATTCGCCGAAATTCCGTTGCGCCCGCGCCGCCGCCCGCTCGGCAATCATCGTCTCGACGGCGGCATCGTCGAACGCATCGTCGCCAGCACCACGCCACCGGAACCAATCTTCCGGGTCCTGTTGCAGCAGCCCGAGCAATCGGCCGGCAGCTACGACCACCTTGCCCGCGGCTGATGTCAGCGCCCCGCCCGGCGCCGCGTTCAGGACCGAAACCGCTTCGTGCAACGCGCTCAGGGCAAGCGGCGTGTTCAGATCGTCGTTGAGCGCAGCGATGAATTCAGCCGGCAATTCGCCGCCACGCAAATCTTCAACGCCCCGTAACGCGCCGTAAAACCGGTCGAGGGTGGATTTGGCCCGCCGCAAGCCGTCCTTGGTGAAATCGAGCGGCGCGCGGTAATGGGTTTGCAGCAAGGTGAGCCGCAGCGCCTCGCCGGGGAATTCGCCGAGCAGGTCGCGCACGGTGTAGAAGTTGCCGAGCGATTTCGACATCTTCTCGCCTTCGCTCATCACATAGCCGTTATGGACCCAGAACCGGGCGAAATGCGAGCCCGGATTGCCGCAATGGCTTTGCGCAATTTCGTTTTCATGATGCGGAAAAATCAGGTCCTGACCGCCGCCATGGATATCGAAATCGACGCCAAGATGCTTCTGGCTCATCGCCGAACATTCGATATGCCAGCCGGGCCGCCCGCGCCCCCATGGGCTGGGCCAGCCGGGCAGATCGTCTTGGCTCGGTTTCCAGAGCACGAAATCGCATGGATCGCGCTTATAGGGCGCGACATCGACCCTGGCGCCGGCAATCAGCGCGTCCCGGCTGTGGCGCGACAGCCCGCCATAATCCGGCATCGAGGGCACATCGAACAGCACATGGCCCTCGGTGGCATAGGCGTGGTTCGCCTCGATCAGCCGCTCGATCAGCGCGATCATTTCGGGAATATACTGGGTCGCCCGCGGCTCGACATCGGGTTCAAGCACCCCCATTGCCGCGGCGTCAATGTGGAACCGCGCCGTGGTGCGCCGGGTCAACTCGGCGATGCCGGTGCCGCTTTCCTTGGCCCGCGCATTGATCTTGTCATCGACATCGGTGATGTTGCGGACATAGGTGACCCTAGGATAATGCCGCCGCAACAACCGGCACAACACGTCGAACACCACCAGCGGCCGCGCGTTGCCGATATGGATGTCGTCATAGACCGTCGGCCCGCAAACATACATCCGCACATGGCCGGGATCGACGGGTTCGAAGTCCTGTTTGGCGCGCGCGATGGTGTTGTGCAGTCTCAGCGGCACGGCTTTATCCTTTGGATGGATCAGGCGATGGCGCCGGATTCCTTGAGGCGTTCGATTTCGCCGTCGTCATAGCCCGCACCGCGCAGGACCTCAACCGTATGTTGGCCCAGGGCCGGCGCCAGCACCGGCGGCGTCTTCTCGACCCCGGTCATCCAGATCGGACTATCGACGATGTGGGTTGCGCCGGCGCGCGGGTCCGGCATCGCTCGCAGCGCGCCGCTGTCGCGCATTTGCCGGTCGGCCAGAACATCGGCCATGGTGGCGACAACGCCATAGGTAAATCCGTCCCCGCTCAACAATTCCTGCCAGTATTCCCGGTCATGCCGGGCAAACACGCCGTCAAGCAGCACGATCAGTTCGGCGCAATGCCGCCCCCGCGCTTC
>PTKA01000405.1 GCA_002937525.1 Alphaproteobacteria bacterium MarineAlpha10_Bin3 | reverse complement strand
GCTCGTCCCGCCAAGTCACCAAATTGACGGCCCGCAGTGGCCGGTACGCCGCATCGCCCGGCGGGTGCGGGAATATGTCCGCCTGTCCGCCGAGTGGACCGGCCGGCCCATCCCCGGTCTTGCCGTTGGTGAAGACGTAGACGGGCGCCAGCAATTCCTTGGCGGCGCTGGCGAGGGCGGGAACCACCAGGACCGGCGAACCGCCCATCATATCAGTGAGTATTTTGGCGATTTTCGGGTCCGATGTCTCGGTGTGAATGAACAGAATTTCCTGCCCCTCGCTGTAGCCAGTGACGGGCGGAACCGTCGGCGCGTTGGCCGGCATCTTCATGCCGCCCATGGCCGCCATCGGCTTCATCGTCCCCTGCGCCCAAACCGGTGTGGCGGCCAGCAGGGCGATGGCGAAAAAGGCTATTGATCCACGGGTTATCCATGTTCGTTCCATCGTTGCGTCCTTTCGGTAGAGGGCTGGCTTTGGCACGGCGAGGACGCAGCGCGCGACCCCAACTCGATGAGAAATTGCAGCCTAAACCCTGGACAATGGTACGGAGTCAATGGCGCAATCGCGCCCGGTCAAACGGTCGCTATTCCATCTCGCTAAAAGCGATCACGACGCCGAGCCCGCTATCGGCATCGACGATGACGCAATCTTCTATCCGCCGATAGGCCATGGCATTGCCGTCCAGCACCGCCATGGTTTCCTCGATGGCGTCCACCACGATCCGGTAGGCGGCGAAATGCGGGCTGGCGGACCCTGGCGGCGGCGTGCCGAAGCGGCGCTCGAAGTGGTCCGGCGTAACCACGCGAAGGTCCCCGCGCGCGGTCGTCATGCGCAGCGTACCGCCGTCCAGGCGCACGGCGCCGGGCGTTTGCAGTTGGCCGAGGAAGCCGGCCAGGTCGCCCGGCGACGGCGCCACCATGACGACTTCGGCCACCATCCGGGCGCCATTGGCGTGGGTCTGATATTCGGGCTTCCAGAAATATTGCGGCGCGTGTTGCTGGCAGGTGAAAAATACCGCTTCGGGCAGTGCTGGCGAGGTCGCAAAGGCCAGCGAGAAGGCGACCGTAACGCTGCTGCCGTCGGGCTGTTTGGCCTGGCGCTGGAAATGCAGTGGCGCATAGGTTTCCACACCCTTCTTGGCGGCGAATTCCGCCTGATCGGCGACGGCGTCCTGGCTCTCGAAGACCAGCATCGCCATGCCCTCGCGCCGGCCCAGGAAGTGCCGGACATACCCGCCGAACCCGAACTCGCCGGCCTCGCGCGGCGTAATGTTTTCCGGTTCGACGACGGCGATCAGCTCCAGAAAATTGCCCTGTAGCTGGACCAGGCTGTTGCCGGTGCCAAAGGGATGAAGCGCTGGCGGCGTCGTCGTGAAACCCAGTGCGCGATAGCGCTTTCGGGCCCGCGCCAGGTCCCTGGCGCAAAGCACCAGATGGTCGATCCCACGGTTCAGTTCAGGCATCGTCGGCAACCCTTAAAACAGCCTGCCGCCATTGGGAACCCCCGTTGTCGGCTGCAACAGCACGACTTCGCCATCGTCGTCGGGAACGCCGAGCACCAGGATTTCGGACATGAACTTGCCGATCTGTTTGGGCGGAAAATTGATCACCGCCATCACCTGAGCGCCGACCAGATCCACCGGCGTGTAATGTTTGGTGATCTGGACCGAGGTTTTGCGTTCGCCAATCGGCGCGCCGAAATCGACCCACAGCTTGTAGGCCGGCTTGCGCGCTTCGGGGTAGGGTTCGACGCGAAGCACGGTCCCCACGCGAATATCGACCGCGAGAAAGTCGTCGAAACTGATCTCATCCATGCCGGCTTTATGCTCAGGCCGGCGCGGTTTCGGGCGGTCTGGCGCTGCGGCACGTCAATGCCGAGGCAAGACGTTCGGCGCGGGCCAGATTGCGGTCGAGCGCCGCCATGGTGCGCGCACCGTCTTCGCTATCGTCGCGCAGCCAGACCCGCGCGGTGGCGAGCCACACGACGGCCAGTCCGCGCACCCGCATGCGGCCGCCGGGGCCAGCGGCGCGGATCCCGGCCGCCTCCAGCATCCAGTGCATCGAGCGCATCAATCCGGCCGACAGGCAAAGCCCGGCGAGCGGATCGCAGCACGCCGCCAATACGATGGCGGCGATGGCGTCGCGGTCGCCGGACATGGCGTCGAAGCGCCGCATCAGCACGTCGAACAGCCGGTCACGGCTGGAATCTTCCGAATCGAATTCCGCAATGTCCTTCAGTACGGATTCGTCGATGGCGTCGAAATGCGCCCGCAAAATCGCTGTCTTGGAAGGGTAGCGTTCATGCAGTTCGGCCAGTGAAACCCCGGCTTCCTGCGCGATATCGCGCAACGATACCCGCGACCACCGGCCCGCCGCCGCCAACGCCAGCGCCGCCTTGATAATATGCCGGGGCCGATCCGCTTTACGTACCATGATGAGCACCCCATCGGTTGATTGCGAATTTCGCAGTGTAGCGCCTTCACGCCGCTGGTTTCAACGGGCGCGGCCGGCCGGTATTTCGCCGGTCGGGGGATCGGTGAAAAGCTGGCCCGGCTATTTTCCCTCGAAACGCGAATAATTAGTTTGGGGCTGACCCAGATAATGCCAAAAAGGCGTTATCATGGGAAGCATGCGGAAGAGTCGTCTAAGCAGGTTTAAACAGACCACCTTGTCGAACATTTTGTTGCTGGAACC
>PTKA01000404.1 GCA_002937525.1 Alphaproteobacteria bacterium MarineAlpha10_Bin3 | reverse complement strand
ACCATGACGGTGACGCAAAACAATTCCAGCGCCACGCCATAGGGCAGGCGTTCGGCGGCCCAGGACAAAGCCCAGCCACTGCCCGCCGCTACCGCCGACACCAATACCGTGACGACCAGGCCGTGCGCCAGAACCGTGGCCACACCGCGGCCGGCGCGGTTCAGCTTGTTGTCGAGAAAGCCGATCAGCCGGCCGATCAGCACCACGGGATGCGGAATTGCGCGAAACAGCCAGCGCATATCGCCGACGACGGCGTCGAGGATCAAGGCAAGGGCAATCACGATCAGCGGGTCCGCGGTCACGTTCGGGGCTCTCTATCGTCAATAAAGGTCATAAATCACCTGACCCGGATTGGCCGGGCTGATACAACGGAGCTTCGAGAACCTATCGTGCAATGAAGGGAAATTCCATGGCCGAAAAGACCGCCGTCATGGTGTGTGGTCATGGCAGCCGCGACGAAGCCGCCGTGCGGGAATTTGAATCGGTGGCCCGGGGATTGCGCGGCCGCCTGCCCCAGTTCGATGTCGATTACGGTTTCCTGGAATTCGCCACGCCGATCATCCGCACCGGTCTGGATGCGCTGCGGGCGCGGGGGGCGACGCGGATTTTAGCGGTTCCCGGCATGTTGTTCGCCGCCGGCCACGCCAAGAACGATATTCCATCGGTGCTGAACGCCTATCAGGCGCGCAATGACGGTGTTGAAATTCTTTATGGCCGTGAACTCGGCATCGACCCGAAAATGATCCGTGCCGCCGGCAGCCGCATCGAAGAAGCGCTGGCCGCCGCCGGCGGCGATGTTTCGCGCGAAAAAACCTTGCTGATGGTCGTCGGGCGCGGCGCTTCCGACCCGGACGCGAACTCGAATGTCGCCAAGATCACCCGGTTGCTGTGGGAAGGGCTCGGGTTCGGCTGGGCCGAAACCGCCTATTCCGGCGTCACCTTCCCATTGGTCGAGCCGGGGCTGGAACACGCGGCCCGGCTCGGCTATGCGCGGATCGTCGTGTTTCCGTATTTCCTGTTCACCGGCATCCTGGTCAAGCGGATTTACGACTACACCGACCGGGTTGCCGCGCGCCACCCGGAAATCGAATTCATCAAGGCGGGCTATCTTAACGATCATCCCCTGGTCCTCGATACCTTTGCTGAGCGGGTCCACGATATCCTCGACGGCCCGAACGCAATGAACTGCCAGCTGTGCAAATACCGTGAACAGGTCCTCGGCTTCGAGAGCGAAGTCGGCCTGGCGCAGGAAAGCCACCATCATCACGTCGAAGGCATCAACGCGGCCGCCCACGATCATGGTCACGACCATCATCATCCCTACCCTCACGCCGACCACCCGCTTGGGCCGCGCAGCATGAAGAAAGACTAGGCGCCTTGCCGCTGTTCGATGCCTATTTGATGGTCGATTGGAGTGCTGCCTCCAGCCCCAACACGGGCAAGGATTCGATCTGGTGGGCGTTGCTGCAACGCCACGACGGCGCGGTTCGGATGATCCAGCGCGAAAACCCGGCCACCCGGAACGCCGCCACCGCCGATATTGCCGATCAACTGGCGAGGCTGGCGGGCGACGGCGCGCGGGTCCTGGCCGGGTTCGATTTTCCCTTCGGGTATCCCGACGGGACGGCGTGCCGGATGGGCTTGCCCGATGGGCTTTCGTGGCGTCACCTATGGCAGGAACTGGCGGATTTGCTGGACGACGCCCCCGACAACGCCAACAACCGCTTCGACGTGGCGGAAGGCTTGAACCGGCGCATGACCGGATCGGCGTTTCCCTTCTGGGGCAATGTGCGCGAGGAAACCAGGGATTGTCTGCTGCGCGCGGGGCGGCGGCCGCATGGCGACGGCGATCTGGCCGAATGGCGACTCTGCGATATCGAGGCGCGGCCCACCAGTTCGGTGTGGAAGCTTGCCTATCCTGGTTCGGTCGGCAGTCAGGTGCTGACCGGTATTCCGCGCGTCCTGCAACTGCGCACCGATCCGCGCCTGGCCATGGTCAGCCTGATCTGGCCGTTCGAGACCGGCCTGACGCATGATCCCCGGCCACGGATCATCTTCGCCGAAATCTATCCCTCGATCGTCGATCCGCTGCCGGAACCCGATTTCGTCAAGGATGCCCGCCAGGTGCGGACCATCGCCATGCATTTCGCCGACCTCGACGCGGCGGGCGATCTGGGTGCATTGTTCGAAGGCGGCGGCAATTTGAGCGCCGCCCAGCGCCGCATTGTCGAACGCGAGGAAGCCTGGATTCTCGGCACATGAGCGACCATGACTATCTGCGCGACCCGGCGGAGATCACCCGCCAGTCCTTCGCCGCGATCAGGCGCGAGGTGGATTTATCCGGCCTGCCGGCGGAATTGACCGGCCTGGCGCTGCGTCTCGTCCATGCTTCGGCAATGCCGGAGATTGTCGCCGATCTTACCGCGTCGCCCGGCGCGGTCGCGGCCGGGCGCAAGGCGCTGGAAGGCGGTGCACCGGTCCTGGTTGACGCGCAAATGGTGGCCCACGGCGTTATCCGCGCCCGCCTGCCCAGCGATAACGCGGTGATCTGCACCCTGAACGACGCCGCCGTTCCGGCCCTGGCCAAGCGCCTGGGCACGACCCGGTCCGCCGCCGCCGTGACTTTGTGGAACGTGCGGCTGGACGGCGCCGTCGTCGCCATCGGTAATGCGCCGACGGCGTTGTTCCAGTTGCTTGA
>PTKA01000403.1 GCA_002937525.1 Alphaproteobacteria bacterium MarineAlpha10_Bin3 | reverse complement strand
GGCCTGCGGTGCCGGCCGCCGCGCATTGCGGCACCGCGTTGCCATCGACCTTGCCGCTTTTCGCCTGCGCGGCATAGAACGGCAGCCGCGATGCGCCGTGGCCTTTCAGCCCATCGGCTTCGGCGGCGGCGATGGCGGCGGCGACCTGGGCTGCGTTATCGCCGCTGGTCCGGTTGGCGAACAGGACATCGACGGCCAGCGCCTCCAGCTCGGACAGCGCCAGGGTGATCGTGGACCCGGACATTCTACGCCGCCGCCAGGGTCTTGAGTTCGCGGTAGACGGCTGATTTCAACTCGATGCCGATGCCCGGCGTATCGTGCGGCCGGGCGTAGCCATCGACGATATCGACATTGTCGGCGAAGCCGCCCCAGGGCTGGAACACGAGCGGGTAGGATTCCGAGCCGCCGAGCTGCATACCCGCCGCCATGTTGAAGCCGAGCTGGTGGCCGCCATGGGGAATCTGGCGGCGGCGGTCCCAGCCATGCGCCGTCAGCATCGCGTCGATATGCAGATATTCGCTGAACCCGTACGCCAGTGCCGGATCGATTTGTATCCAGTCGCGGTCCGGCCGCATACCGCCATGGCGGATGAGGTTGAGTGCGTCCTGGCGCGAAAACAAATTCTCGCCGGTCGCCATGGCGCCGGGGTAATGCTGCGCCAATTCGGCTTGCAGCGCGTAATCCAGCGGGTCGCCCGGTTCCTCGAACCAGAACAACCCGTATGATTCCACCGCCTTGCCAAACGCGATGGCGTCTTCGAGGCTGAAGCGTCCATTGGCGTCCACCGCCAGGTTGGACCCGTCGCCGACCACCGCCAGCACGGCGTCGATGCGGCGAAGATCGGTGTCCAGATCGGCGCCGCCGACCTTCATCTTGACCACCCGGTAGCCTTTATCCAGATAGCCGCGCATCTCGTCTTGCAGCGGCGCCAACCCCTTGCCGGGGTAATAATAGCCGCCGCCGGGATAGACCAGCACGCGGTCGTCATGGGCGCCGCCGTTGAAGCGGTCCGCGATTATGCGCCACAGCGGCTGTTCGGCGAGTTTGGCGACGATATCCCACATCGCCATATCGATCACCGCGCAGGCGACGGCGCGGTCGCCGTGCCCGCCCGGCTTCTCGTTAAGCATCATCTGGGCGAGGATCTTGGCCGGGTCGAAATTCTCGCCGGTTTCGTCCAGCAGGTCGGCTGCGTCCGCTTCCATCACCCGCGGGATCAACCGTTCGCGCAGGATGCCGCCCTGGGCGTAGCGGCCATTCGATCCGATGCCGTAGCCGGTCACCGGCTTGCCGCCGCGCACCGCATCGGTCGTCACCGCGACGACGCTCGCCGTCATCTTGCTGAAATCGATCGAGGCGTTGCGCATTTTGGAGGCCAGCGTGACGCTGCGCTCCCGGATGCCGGTGATTTTCATGGGTTACTCGATCAGTCCGGCGCCGCGCGCAAGACGCAGATATTCGGCCCGGCGCTCGGCCATGAAGGCTGCAATGTCCCGGTATCGCACGATGATCAGAACGAACCCCATGACCTGATTCCGGGCGACGTTTTCGGCGTCCCCGCCGACCTTGGCGAAGATGTCGGACACCTCGCGCCGCAGCGCGTCGGTCGATGAATTTGGCATGGCGATGCCGCGATACGCGCCGCCGATCATCTCGAAGCCAAGTTCGCCGAACGTCGGCGTGTCGGGGGCGGTGGTCTGGCGGGATTTTGTCGCCACGCCAAGCAACCGGACCTTGCCGCCATGCTTGGGCGCGACGCTAAGATAGCCCCAGGCGGCGTCGACGGTGCCGGCCAGCAAGGCGGCGATCGAGGCGGCGGTGCCCTTGTAGGCCCGGTATTGCGTCTCGTTTCCGGCCAGCTTGTCGAATTGAAGCTGCGCCAGGTGATTGGCGGTGCCCTTGCCGGAGCCGGAAAACCGGATCGCGCCGGGCCGAAGGCGGGCGTCGGCAATCAGGTCGGCCAGCGTTTCATACGGCGAATTTTCGGCGACGACGAGCGCGTTCGGCGTGTAATGGAAGATATGGACGACGGCGATGTCGGCGGTCCGGTAGCCGGCGCCGCGGGCCGGTTGAAGGACGATATGCGGCAGGTTGACGCCGACGATCGTGGAGCCGTCGCCGGGCATCTTGTTCATTTGCGACCAGACCACGGCGCCGCCGCCGCCGGGCTTGTTCAGGACCACCAGATCCTGTCCGGTCAACCGCTTGAATACCGGTTTCTGGATGTTGGCGGCGATGCTGGATTCGCCGCCATCGCCGAACGGGATGATGTAGTTGACCGGCTTGTCCGGCCAGCTTTCCGCCATGCCGGGCGCGGGCGCCAGCATGGCCGCCAGTCCTGCGGCCATACCGATGATTTTGGATCGAATGTCCGGTTTCGTGTCTCTTACTCCGACCGGCGCCGGTTGGCGCTCTTGGAAGTCTGTTCTACGCGCTCCGATATAGCTTTGTCATCACGAATTCGCGGTGCCCCAGCGCCTCGGCGGCGGTCATGCGGCCATTGCAGGTGCGCATCGTGATGTCGATCAGCTTGTCGCCCGCTTCGTCGAAATTCATTTCCCGGCGCAGAATGCCCGAAACGTCGAGATCGACATGTTCGCCCATTTCGCGCGCCGTGCGGGGATTGGCGGTCAGCTTGATGACCGGCAGGATCGGGTTGCCGATGACATTGCCCTGGCCGGTCGGGAACAAATGGACGACGAATCCG
>PTKA01000402.1 GCA_002937525.1 Alphaproteobacteria bacterium MarineAlpha10_Bin3 | reverse complement strand
GCCGGATCGCGCCCGAGGCCAGCAGGCGGCTCAATCCGGCACCGGCGGCGGCCGAGGTCGGCTCGATGAACAACCCGCGCTGGCCGAACTTGGCCAGGGCGGCGACGATCTCGTCTTCCTCGACGGCCAGAATCGCGCCGCCGGTCTCGCGAACCGCAGCCAGAACCTCGCGCAACCGGACCGGGGTCGCCGAAGCGATGCCGTCGGCGATGGTCGGTTTGGTGACGATCGGCACATGCGCGTCGCCGCCCGATTGATAGGCCGCATGATAGGGCGCGCAATGGGCCGCCTGGACGGCGTAGATTCGCGGCAATTCGCCGATCTGGCCGCGCGCCAGCAATTCGGCGAAGCCGATATGGCTGCCCATGATATTGCTGCCCTGGCCGAGCGGCGCGACGACGCAATCGGGCGCCTTGAAGCCAAGCTGTTCCCACAGCTCGAAGGCCAGCGTCTTGATGCCTTCGAGGAAGAAAGCCTGGTGATTATGGCCGGCGTAAAAGGCGCTTTTGGCGGCGTCCAGCGCGGCATCGGCCACGTCGTCGCGGCTGCCTTCGATAGGCGTGACCACGGCCCCCATCGCCGCCATCTGGATCTTCTTCGCCGCCGGCGCCGATGCCGGCACGAAGATGCGGCAGGCGAGCCCCAGTGCGGCGGCGAAGGTCGCCGCCGAAGCGCCCGCATTGCCCGATGAATCGCCCATCACCGAGGTGACGCCGGCCTGCTTCAGATAATTCATCATGACGGCGATGCCGCGATCCTTGAACGACCCGGACGCCATCAGGTAATCCGCCTTCATGCGGACCGGCGCGCCGTCCCATTCGCAGCGCAGCAACGGGGTCCAGCCGGCCCCGAGCGTGATTTGCGGCGGCGCGGCCAGGCGCAGTGCCGCCCGGTAGCGCCACAAGGAATGTTCGCCGCGATCGATTTCGTCCGGCGTCAAACCGTCGCCCACGGTCAGATTAAGATAGCCGTTATCGTCGGGCGCCCGCCACAAGGGCCGGTCCGTCGGCCAGCGCGCGCCGGTGCGCGGATTAATGTATTGCGCGGTACCGCTCACGCGTCCGAACCGCCGTGCGTCCGCGTCACCCTATTTCGACGCACACGAAATGCATTGGGCGGCGTGCGGGATGACCGCCAGGCGCTTTTCGCCGACCGGTTCGCCGCAGGTCGCGCATTCGCCGTAAACGCCGTCCTCGATCCGCCCCAGCGCCGCCTTGATCTGGGCGATTTCCAGCAAGGCGGTGCCCTCCAGCCCTTCGAGCACCTCGTCGCCTTCGGCTTCGGTCGCATGTTCGGCGAAATCGGGGTCGGACGGCTCGCGCAGATCTTCTTCGATCTCATCGACCTTCGCGCTCAGCACCTTGAGCCGGTCTTCGAAGTCCGCCGTGATCTTTTGCAAATCCACCATTTATCCACACCTTTGCATTGCCCCTATGCGGCTGGCCAATCGTGGCGAGAATTATATCCGGATTCACGCTCCGGTGGGTATCTTCTGTTATGGCGCGCTAATTGGCCAGCTTGGTCAGCTTGGCGCGCGCCGAGCGAACCGGTTCGCCGTCGCGAATCCGCGAGAACACCAGTTCCATCCCATAGCCGCTGAGCGTGCGGGCGTAGCTCTGCATCTCATAGGCGCCGTTGGCGGTGATGTTGAGGATATACACGCTCAGGGTCCGGGCCTCGATGCGGGCCCAGATATAGGGATTGCCGGACAGCGGGTCGCCCGACGGCGTACCCCGGAAGACACCGGGCTGGCCGCTGGGCGCGAAAGCGACGGTCTGGGTCTTGCGGCGCGTATTGGGTTTGTTGGGGTCGCCGCCGCCGCGAATCAACGTGGTCCAGGTCACGCTAAAGCCGGTGCCCGCCGGGGCGATGACGACATCGAGATCGCGCACCGTGGTGCCAAAATACAGGCTGTCGCGGTTCTCGGCGTAGCCGCTGCCCTGAAAGGTGCCGAAAAAAGCCGCGGCCGGCAGATCTTCCGCCGCCATCGCGCCGAACCCGAACAATAATCCGCCGCACAGGACGGCGATGCGCACCAAATCGTTATGATTCACCCTATGATCCTTCTTCGAAATTCAGCGGCGCCATCATCTTACGGCCAGCGGACTTCGGGCGGTAGCGACATCAGTATCGCTTCGGTGTTGCCGCCGGTCATCAGGCCAAACCGCGTGCCGCGATCATACATCAGATTGAATTCGACATAACGCCCGCGGCGAATAAGCTGGTGTTCGCGTTCGGCAGCACTCCAGCGCTCATTCATGTGGCGGCGCACGATCGGCGCATAGATGTCCAGAAAGGCGCTGCCGATATCGCGCGTGAAGGCGAAATCCGCCGCCCAGTCGCCGGTGTCGAGCCGGTCGAAGAAAATGCCGCCGACGCCGCGCGGCTCGTCGCGGTGTTTGAGATAGAAATATTCGTCGCACCATTGCTTGAAGCGCGGATAATAATCCGCGGCGTGGCGGTTGCAGGCGGCGCGCAATCCGTCGTGGAAATCCCCGGTATCCCGGTCGTCTGGCTTCATCGGGGTCAAATCCGTACCGCCGCCGAACCAGCCTTGTGTGGTGACGATATGGCGGGTGTTCATATGGACCGCCGGGACGCGCGGCGAGCGCATATGCGCCACCAGCGACACGCCCGAGGCCCAGAACCGGCCGTCATCGCCAGCGCCCGGCATTTCCTTGCGGAACGCTTCGGAAAAAACGCCGGTGACGGTGGA
>PTKA01000401.1 GCA_002937525.1 Alphaproteobacteria bacterium MarineAlpha10_Bin3 | reverse complement strand
GGGCGCAGGCGATTTGCGCCCGGGTTCGGGCCAAGCGGGAATTTGCCGGCTACTGGGAATATCTGCTGGACGAGGCGATCTTCACCGCGCCGCCGCACCCAACCTGGGGCGGGGCCGGGCTGATCGGCCATGACGGCACGTTGCGTGGCATCGGCTCGCTGTTCGTACAGCAAATCGTCCCCAATAAAGGCCCGGTCAATGGCAACATGATCGTGCCGATCGATATCCTGAAGCCGATCATGGGCGACATGCTGAAATTCGGCCGGACCAACCGGCCGCCGCGCCCCTGGCTCGGCATGATGACGACGGAAATGGATGAAAATCTGGTCGTCGCCGGACTGGTCGATGGCGGGCCGGCGCAACAAGCCAATGTCCAGGTCGGCGATTTCGTGATCGGCGTCAACGGCCAGCCAGTCAGTGAACTGGCCTATATGTTCCGCACCATCTGGGCGACGGGCGAGGCCGGCGTCGAGATACCGTTGACCTTGTCGCGCGACGGCGAATTATTCGACCTGTCGATAAAATCGGTCAACCGCGCCGATCTGCTGAAATCGCCGCAGGTGCATTAAGGAAAAAATTACAGCCACGGCGCCCGCCCGCGGCGTTCCATGAAGATCATCGTCGAGCCCAGCGCCGGCGGGACTTCGGTGCGCAGGACGCCCGGCGCGCTTTGGGTGAAGGCGATATCCATCGATTCCAGATATGCCGCCGTCGCCGCGATATCGCCGGATATCAAGGTCGAGGCGGCGATGAAGGGCAGGGCTGGAATGACGATGCCCGGCAGCGCCGCCGCCAGCGCCGAGGCGCTCAATATCGTCAGCCCGCCGCGCGCCAGCCCGATATGCCAGCCGCCCGGCACGGTCATTGCCGACCGGCCGAGATAGCGCCCGAAGCGCACGGCTGCCTCATCGGGGTCGGCGCTGGCCAGGACGACTTCGCGCATGGCGACAACCCGGTTGGGATGATCGAGCAGGTCTTCGCGCCACAGCAGGTCTGGCGTCTCATGGGTGAGGAACTGAATCCGGCCCTCCTGCATCGCCTGGCCGGCGTCGAGCCGCACGACGGAAAACCGCAAACGCCCGCCTTCGGCCGCGCGCGACAGATGCACCAGCGGCTGCAAAGCGAAACCCAGGTCCGATAGCCGGGCATGTTCGGCCGCCGCGTCGGCGGCGCTGAAGGCCAGCAGATGCAGGCCGGTATAGCGCGCTACTGCCTCGCGCAGTTGCCGCGCCATCGGCGCATCGCCGACTGCGCTCAACACCTCGATATAGCTTTCGCGCAGCATGATGCAGCGGTTGGCCGTGCCCGAAGGTTGCGGCGGCCGGTCCGGGTCGGTGGTCAGGCTGTGTTCGGTATAGGGCGTCAAGCGGAATCCGAGCCGGGCCAGCGCCGCCGAGGCGGCAGCCATGTCGGGCACGAAATGGCCGTGATGGTCAAGAAAAACCTCACCGCCTTGCGGCAACTGGCGAAAGCCGGTTACGCGGTCCACTGGGTCATGTCCGATTGCCCGTCTGGCGTGACCTCGACGACCTTGCCGCCTGACGCCATCGTTCAGGCGACTTCGAACAACCCGGCCGCCCCCATGCCGCCGCCGATGCACATCGTGCATACGACCAGCTTGGCGCCGCGCCGCTTGCCTTCGATCAAGGCGTGGCCGACCATGCGGGCGCCGCTCATGCCGAACGGATGGCCGATGGCGATGGCGCCGCCATTGACGTTGAGGATTTCGTTGGGAATGCCCAGCTTGTCGCGGCAATAGACGACCTGCACCGCAAACGCTTCGTTCAGTTCCCACAAATCGATGTCGTCCATCTTCAGCCCGTGCCGTTCCAGCAGCCGGGGCACCGCGTAGATCGGGCCGATGCCCATTTCGTCCGGCTCGCAGCCGGCGACCGCGAGGCCGCGGAAATAGCCGAGCGGCGACAGCCCGCGCTGTTCGGCCAGCTTGGCGTTCATCACCACCGCCGCCGAAGCGCCGTCGGAAAGCTGGCTGGCGTTGCCGGCGGTGATGAAGCCGTCTTCGCTGACTACCGGCTTGAGCCCGGCCAGCCCTTCCAGGGTCGTGGTCGGCCGGTTGCCTTCGTCCTGGGTCAAGGTGACGGTTTCTTCGTGAGTTTCGCTGGTTTCCCGGTTGGTGACGATCTTGGTTGCGGTCAAGGGCACGATCTCATCGTCGAATTTGCCGGCCTGCTGGGCGGCGGCGATGCGCAACTGGCTTTGCACCGAATATTCGTCCTGCGCTTCGCGGCTGATGCCGTAGCGGGTGGCCACGGTCTCGGCCGTCTTCAGCATGGAATCATACAGCGACGGCTTGTTTTCGAGGATCCATTCGTTTTCGGCGCGGTAGGCGTTTTTGTGTTCATTGACGACAAGGCTGACCGATTCCAGCCCGCCGCCGACCATGACCGGCACGTTATCGACGATAACCCGCTGCGCCGCCATGGCGATGGTCTGCATCCCCGACGAACAGAACCGGTTGACGGTCGCGCCCGCCGTGGTTTCGGGCAGGCCGGCGCGAAGTGCGATCTGGCGGGCGATATTGCTGCCGGTGGCGCCTTCGGGCTGGGCGCAGCCCATCAGCACGTCTTCGATTTCGGCGGGATCGACGCCGGCCCGTTCGACCGCATTCTTGACCGCATGCGCGCCCAGATCGGCACCGTGCGTGTTGTTGAAGGCACCACGATAGGCCTTGCCGATGGCGGTGCGCGCGGTGGAAACGA
>PTKA01000400.1 GCA_002937525.1 Alphaproteobacteria bacterium MarineAlpha10_Bin3 | reverse complement strand
ATTTTTTACTTATCCTTATACAAATTATGATTATATTCTTAGTAACGCGCCACGGACACATCCGGAGACACCTAATGATAAGAATTGCTAACCAATGTTAAGGATAGAACCGGTTTTATGTCTTCTGGCCTGGTTTCGATCGCGCCGCTTCTCGGCAGAGGCCGATTTGGGGTTCGGTTTTGCCGTGGCACCCTGTAGATTTCCGCCCGGCATGACAATCCCGAATCAAGCAATCGACCCGCCGGACGGCCTTGGCCGCGAGGTCTATCGCATCCTGCACGGCGTTTTCGGTTTCGATGAATTCCGCGGCACCCAGGAAGTGGTGGTCGAAGCGTTGCTGGCCGGGCGGCACGCGCTGGCGGTGATGCCGACGGGGTCGGGCAAATCGCTGTGCTTTCAGATCGCGGCCCTGGTCCGGGGCGGGTTGACCATCGTCGTCTCGCCGCTGGTGGCGCTGATGCACGATCAGGTGACCGGGCTGCGGCTGGCCGGGGTGGTGGCGGACACCATCAACTCATCGCGCGACCGCGCCGATAACGTCGCCGCCTGGCGGCGCGTCCAGTCCGGCGAAACCCGGCTGTTGTATCTGGCCCCCGAACGGTTGATGACCGAACGCATGCTGGCGGCGCTGCAACGGCTGCCGGTGCGGCTGATCGCGGTCGACGAAGCGCATTGCATTTCGCAATGGGGTCCGGCGTTCCGGCGCGATTACGCCGATCTGGCGCGGCTGTCCGGACTGTTCCCCGGCGTGCCGATCGCCGCTTTGACCGCAACCGCGGACGAAGCGACGCGGCGCGACATCGCCGACAAGCTGTTCGATGGCGACGGCGAAATCGTGGTCGCCGGGTTCGACCGGCCCAATATCAAGCTGGCGGTGGAAGCGCGGGCCGGCGGCACCGGCCAGATACTGGCGTTCCTTGCCCGCCATGCCGGCGCCAGCGGCATCGTCTATTGTCTGTCGCGCAAGAAGACCGAGAAGGTGGCCGCGCTGCTGCGCGATCATGGCATCCACGCCCTGCCCTATCACGCCGGCATGGATAAATCGGCGCGCGACGCCAACCAGGACGCCTTCATGGCCGAGCCGGGCGTGGTCATGGTCGCCACCATCGCCTTTGGCATGGGCATCGACAAGCCTGATCTGCGCTTCGTCCTGCACACCGATCTGCCGGGCAGCATGGAAGCCTATTACCAGGAGATCGGCCGCGCCGGGCGCGACGGGCTGCCGGCCGAAGCGCATATGCTGTACGGGCTGGACGATATCCGCATGCGCCGCGTCTTCATCGAGGACGAGGGCGCGGACGACGACCGGCGGCGGCGCGAACACCAGCGCCTGGATGCGCTGATCGCCTATTGCGAGGCGCCGACCTGCCGGCGGCGCACCTTGCTGGCCTATTTCGGCGAACCGATCGAACCGTGCGGCAATTGCGACGTGTGCCTGGACCCGGTCGAGATGGTCGAGGGGACCGAAGTCGGCCAGCAGGCGCTGTCGGCGGTGCTGCGGACCGGCCAGCGGTTCGGCGCGGCCCATATCATCGACGTGCTGCGCGGCGCGAAAACCGAAAAAATTCTGTCGCTCGGGCATGACCGGCTGCCGACCCATGGCGTCGGCGCGGACCGCGACAAGAACGCCTGGCGCTCGATCGTCCGCCAGCTCGTCGCCACCGGGTTTCTCAATCTCGATATCGCCGGGTATGGCGGGCTGACCATCACGGCGGCGGGGCACGAGCTGCTGCGCGGCGCGGCGGCGTTTTCATACCGCGCCGATACGATGCGCCGCCAGCCCTCCGCGGCCCGGAAATCGAAATCGGCGCCGGTCAGCGATCTGGACGAAGCCGGCCTTGCCCTGCTGGACACGCTAAAGGATTTGCGCCGCCAGCTGGCCAGCGAGCGCCAGGTGCCGGCCTATATCGTGTTTTCCGACCGCTCTTTGCACGATATGGCGCAGCGCCGCCCGGCCACCATGGCCGAGTTCGCCGACATCCACGGCGTCGGCGCGGCCAAGCTGCGCGACTTCGCCGAAATTTTTCTGGCCGCAATCAAGGCTGGGGCTGCCCTTTAAGGAACGCCGCCATGTGCCAGGCCGCCTGGGCCGGGCCATAGCGGTCGGCGCGTCCGACCGGGCAGGCGCGGCGCGCAAGACAGCCGCGCGACTTGCAATCGGCGCCTTCGGGGGTGCGCAAATAGGCGGTGCAGGCGGGCACGTCATAGCCGCCATCGACCAGGGCATCGACCGGGCAGGCGGACAGGCAGGGCTGGCCGGCGCATGTTGTGCAAGGGCTGGGCGCGTTGCTGCGCGGCGGCAAGGCGATGCGGTCCGGCAGCGCCAGGGCGCCGCGCCACGCATGCCATAAGCCGTGCACCGGATGAACCGCCATGCCGACCGGCGAGACATACACCGCTTCCGCCTGCCGGGCCCAGGCGACGAAGGGCGCATAAGGCGGGCCGTCGAAGGGATATATCATGGCGCCGCGAAAGCGCACCGCGAGCGGATTGAGAACCGCGCGGGTCCAGGCGTAAAGCGGGTCGGGTCCGGGCTGGCGGGCGGCGCTGAAGGCGCGCCACATATCCGGGCCGGCATTGCCGATCAGCACGATGGTCCTGGCGTCGCGCAGCGCATCGTCATCGGGATGGAATGCGCCGCGCGGCATCAAGCCATGGGCGTGCAAGGCGTCACGGATTGCGGTCAAAGTCATCGATCAATGCCCCGGAATGCCGCGATA
>PTKA01000040.1 GCA_002937525.1 Alphaproteobacteria bacterium MarineAlpha10_Bin3 | reverse complement strand
CGGACTGCAGCTGGAGTCGGGGACGGAGCGCATGGCCGACACCGCTGACGACGTCCAGCTTTCGGCCCGCGAGCGGGGCGAGAACCGCGAAGATGCGATGCGCGCCTATCTCGCCTGGGAAATAGAGCTGGTCAACCAGATGGCCAGCGACGACGATCAGCGTTTTGCGGTCATGACGGGCTGATTTTCGCCGGCGCCGCGATCTGGCGCTGGTAGTTTTCCATCACGGTGGCTGCCGCCGCTTTCATATCCGCTATGAGCCGCTCGAAATCGATCGCTTGGCCGGCCTCAATGAGCAGGGCGCGCTGGCCCTCGGTCGCCTGATCGCCGTCGAAGGCGCCTTCGGCCGACAGGCGCAACACACCTTGCAAGCGCTGCCACAGGCCGAGCGTCGATTGCAGCGCCGCTGCGTCCTGGCGGTCGAGATATCCGGCATTGGTGAGCCGCGTCAGCGCGTCGGCGGTATTGGGGCTGAGGATGCCAGGCGTTGCCGCCGCGTGGCGCAGCATCAGATACTGGGCGATGAATTCGATATCGACCAGGCCGCCCCGGCGGTGCTTGATATCCCAGATCGACTTTCCAGGATGTTCCTTGATCATGCGGGTACGCATTTGCGCGACATCGCGCGCCAGCGCCAGCGCATCGCGCGCACGGGTCAGCGATTTGCGGATGACCGCCTCGATGGCGCGGCCCAGCCAATCCGGCGCAGCGACGATACGGGCACGGGTCAGCGCCATCTGTTCCCAGGTCCACGCGCTTTCGCGTTGATATTGCGCGAAGCCGTCCAGTTTCGCCGCGATCGGTCCCTTGTCGCCCGAGGGGCGCAACCGCATGTCGAGCTCGTAGAGCCGTCCTTCGCCGGTGCGCGCGGTGATGCCGGCGATCAGGCGCTGCGCCAGACGGTTGAAGTACAGCCCCGGCACCAGCGGTTTTGGGCCGTCCGAGGCGCCGGCGTCGGCATCGTAATCATGGATGAAGACCAGATCGAGATCGGAGCGGTGCGCCAGCTCGCCGCCGCCGAGCTTGCCCATCGCCAATAGCGCCGCCCCGCCGCCGGCGACCCGCCCGTGCCGGCGGATGAATTCGGCCTCGACGGCGCGCCACAAGGCAATCACGGCGGTGTCGGCAATCGCGCTCAGCGCCGGTCCGGCGCGGATACCGTCGGTTACGCCGCGCAGGATCTGCACGCCGACCCGGAATTTATGTTCATAGGCCCAGCGCCGGGTCCCTTCCAGCACGTCCTCGATATCGCCGGCCTGACCCAGCGCCCGGTCCAGGTCCGCGCGTAGCGTCGCAGTGTCCAGGGTCTCGAAATAATCGGCGGCCAGCACCGCATCCAGGCAAGACGGGTTGCGGCGCAGCCATTGCGACAATCGCGGCGCATTGCCCATGATTTCCGCCACCAGATCGATTAGCGGCGGGTTGGCGATGAAGATGGAAAACAACTGAATGCCGGCCGGGAGGGCGTGCAGATAGGCATCGAAGCGGATCAGCGCGGTGCTGGGTTCGGCGGTCCGCGCCAGCGCCGCCAGCAGGCCCGGCACCAGCCCGGTCAGCAACTGGCGCGACCGCACCGTCCGGGTCGCTGGATAGCGGCCGTGATGCCAGCCCCGGACAATCGCGGCGACCGTGGACCCGTTGTCGAAGCCCATTTCCTCCAGATTTCGGATCGTTTCCGGATGATCCTCATTGCCGGTAAAAACCAGCGTTTCGCCGCCGCCAAGATCGGGCGCGCCTTCGAACAGGCCGGCGTAATGGCGCTCGACCACTGCGAGATGACCGAGCAGGACGGTGCGGAATTCGCCGCCGTTATCATGTCCAAGGAACGCCGCCACGGCGTCGATTTCGCGGTCCGTCCTGGGCAGGCTGTGAGTTTGCTCGTCCTCGATCATTTGCAGGCGATGCTCGACGCGGCGCAGATATTCGTATGCTGCAATCATGTCCGTGGCCGCATCATCGGTAATCCGTCCGGCGGCGGCCAGCCCGCGCAGTGCCGCGCAGGTTTCCGGTATGCGCAATGCCGCGTTGCGGCCGCCCCAGATCAACTGCTGGGTCTGGGCGAAGAATTCGATTTCGCGAATGCCGCCGCGGCCAAGCTTGATATTGTGCCCGTTGACGGCGATTTCGCCGCCGCCGCGATGCGCCGTGATCTGCCGCTTGATCGAATGAATATCTTCGATGGCGGCGAAATCGAGATGCTTGCGCCAAATAAAAGGGCGTAGCCGGGCGAGGAATTCGGCGCCGGCTTCCCGGTCGCCGGCGACCGGCCGCGCCTTGACCATGGCGGCGCGTTCCCAGTTCTGGCCGGTGCTTTCGTAATATTCCATTGCCGCCTGAACCGATAAGGCCAGCGGCGTCGCCGACGGGTCCGGGCGCAGCCGCAAATCGGTGCGGAAAACGTATCCGTCGATTGTGCGTTCGCTCAACATCCGGGTGAAGCCCCGTGTCAGGCGGACAAAGACCTGGCCCAGCGCGGCTGGATCCGTGGTGCGGACTTTTTGCGGGTCGTACAGTACGATCAGGTCGATATCGCTGGAATAGTTCAGTTCGTGCGCTCCCAGCTTGCCCATGCCCAGTACGATAAAGCCCGAATCTCGGTTCGGGTCGTCTTGATGGGCAAGCGATATCTGGCCCCGCGCGGCGCTGGCGCGAAGCATGTGGGCGGTGGCGATCTGGGCTGCGCGGTCGGCGAACCGCGATAGCGCGCCGGTCACGCGGTCGAGCCGCCACAAGCCGGCGATATCGGCGAGGGCGGTAATCAGCGCGATTTTTTGCCGGGCGCGGCGCAGCGCCGCCATTACGGCCGCTTCATCGTTTGCCGCGCTCGCGGCGTCAAGCGCAGCAAGCGTGGCGGCGAAGGCGGCGTCCGGGCCTTGCGCCAGAAACAGCCGCAGCGTGCCGATTTCGCGCAACAGACAGCGGCCAAGGAACGGGCTGTTGCCAAACACGGAATCGAGCAGCGCGCGGCCGGCGGGAAGGCCGATCAGGGCGTCGGCGAAGGCCGCCAGCGTCTCGTTGCCGGAGACGGCGTCGCGCAGCCGTTCCACGCCGGTCTCGGCGCGGTCGCGGTCGCCGGGGCCGGGCAGCACCGACGGATCGAAGGGAAAGATGATTTCCAAGGCGGCGCGATCAAGCTGGTGTAATTGCGATGGGGTAGGGCTATATTTAGGCTCATTCTTCAAGGAATGTAACGCAGCTTGATTCGCCGCCTATCGCTTTTGCTTCTGGAAGTCGTCGCTGGTCTCACGGCGGGAATGGTGATTCTCGCCATTGCCGGTGCGTGGTGGTTGTCGAGCGGACCGGTCACCCTGACCTTCCTGACGCCCTATATCGAAGAGGCGCTGGCGCCCCGCGACGGGACGGTCACGCTCGAAATCGATGAAACGGTGATTATGTGGGCCGGCTGGGACCGCGCGGTCGATGTGCGGGTCAACGATGTGCGGCTGCTCGATGCCGACCGGCGCGTCATCGCCACCATGCCCCAGGTCTCGCTGGGTTTTTCGCTGCGGGCCATGCTTCGGGGCCTGATCGCGCCAACCTATGCCGAACTTTTGCGGCCCCGGTTGTTCCTGGTCCGTGCGGCCGATGGCCGCCTCACGGTCGGCCTGGAAAGGGACCTTGAGGACACCGGCGACGAGACTTCGCGCGGGGATATAAGTTTACCGGGACTGATCGCGGAGCTGCTGTCCGAACCCGACGATACCAGGCCGCTTGGTTATCTGCGCCGTATCGCAATCGTCGATGCCGATCTGACCGTGGAGGACCGGACATTCGGGCGGATCTGGCGCGTGCCCCGGGCCGATATCGCCTTGATGCGGAACGCCACCGGAATCAGCGCCGACGGTACCTTGTATCTGGAACTGGAAGGCCGCCGCAGCCGGATCGAGGGATCGGCCATCTACCGCAGCGAAACCCGCCTGATCGAAGGCACGGTCAATTTCATCGATATCGATCCAGCGTTGTTCTTGGCCGCGCCGCGCTTGCCGTTGGCGCGGCGCATCGCCGACATGCATCTGAAACTGACCGGCAAGCTGGATGTGGCGATGTCTGTCGATGGCGTTGTGCAACGGCTTGGTTTTGATATGGCCAGTGCACGCGGTTCGTTTCGCGGTGATGTGTCGTTCGACGGGGATGGTGTCGCCGCGGCGGTCGAATTCGAATCGCTGCGCTGGCCCACATTGGCGGCGGTGTTTCCGGTACTGGCGGGATATGTGCGCACCGACCTTCCGGTCGCTGGTTCGGTCTCGCTGCTGGGAACCACCGATGGCCGCGTCCAGTCGATCGATTTCGATCTGACCGGCGGCGCCGGTCAGATCGAAATGCCGGCGCTTTATGCCCGGCCGGTCGCTGTCGCCGGCCTGCGGCTGCGCGGCGTGGCGACGGATGATTTCACCCGTATCGGTATTTCGGAAGCCGTACTGGATCTGCCCCAGGGCGCGGTCGTCGCCCAGATCTCGGCGACCCGCATCGGCGCGCAATGGAGCCTGCGCTTCGATGGCAAGGCCAGCGATATCGAGATCGACGCATTGCCGGAATACTGGCCCGAGGGCGTCGCTGTGGATGGCCGCGAGTGGCTATTGGCGAATGTTCGCGACGGGCGGATCGAGACGGCCAGTCTGAGCCTGATAGCGCGCTTCACCAATGGCGACAGGGCGCATTTCGAAGTCGAATCGCTGCATGGCGGCATTCGCGTCGATGGCGCGTCGATCGATTATTTCAATCCGATGTCCAAGGTGACCGGGGTCAGCGCCGACATGACCTTCACCGGGGATCGCTTCGATATCGCCATTGGCGGCGGCCAACTGCGCGACCTTTCCGTGGATACCGGCAGCGTGGTCATCACCAAACTCGACACCGACGATCCGGAAATCGCCATCGACCTCACCATGCGGGGATCTTTGCAAACCGCACTGAGCGTTTTGAACGAGCCGCCGCTCGGGTTTCTCGGCAGGTTGGGGCTCGACCCGGCGGCGATTACCGGCCGGGCCGCGACCAGGATGGTGCTGGAATTTCCGCTGTCGAAAACGCTCGAGGTCGAGCAGATCGCCATTGCGGCCGGGGCGACCCTGCGCGATATCGCGCTCAAGGAGGGACCGCTGGGGCTGGCCTTGCTGGACGGCGTGCTGGAACTCCAGGTTACCGGGCTCGGCATCGCCGCCGATGGAAGCATGACCTTGAACGGCGTGCCGGTGACCCTGGATTGGCAAGAAAAATTTTCCAGCGATGCCGCCTTTCAGCGCCGGGTCACGGTCGGTGGATTGGCCGGCAATGCCGCAAGGCAGGCGCTGAAAATGCCGCAATGGTCCTTCCTGGACGGCGATATTGGGGCTGAACTCATCTATACGAAATCCTTCGACGGATCGGCCGAAATTGTCGTGGCTGCCGATCTGGTTGCGGCCGCGCTCGACTTTCCGCAAATTCACTGGCGCAAACCGCCTGGCCGTCCGGCCACGCTGAATATGTTCGTTGCCGTTCCTGCCGCCGGCCCGCCAGTTATCGAGGAGTTACGGCTTGACGCCGGCGATATGCGCGCGAATGCGCGGATCGAGCCAACCCTGGATTTAACCGGACTGCGCGTGGTCGAGTTTCGAGTCCTCGAATTCGCCGGCAACCTGTTGCAGGGCCGGGTTGTTGTTGCGCGCGATGGCGGTCTCGATATCAGCCTGACTGGCGCCAAGGCGGACATCACGCCCTTTATTGGACGGGAGTCCGAGGTGGATGCGCGCGCCAGCGGCGTCTCGACGCCGGTGCGGCTGCGCGCGCATATTGAAGAGGTGATCTTTGGCGACGGGCGAAGCCTGCGCGACGTGAAAGCCTCGCTTGCCGGCGATGAGCAGGATTGGCGCACTTTGAAAATCGACGCCGATGTGGGCGGCGGCGTCCGGCTGGCGGTTTCCTATGGACCGGCCGGCGACGGCGCGGCGCTCCGAATCACGACCGGCAATGCCGGGAACGCGCTTCGCACCCTGGGCTGGACGGACCGTATCCAGGGCGGTCGCCTCCTCGTTACGGCGACGCAGCCCGCGCCCGATGCGCCAATGACCGGAAAATTCTCGCTTAGGCGGTTCAAGGCGCGCGATGCGCCGGCGCTGGCCCGGGTGCTGCAAATCCTTTCCTTGACCGGAATATTTAACGCACTGAGCCAAAGCGGGCTGGATTTCGTCACGCTCGACGGTGATTTCCGGTATTTCGGCGGCGCGCTGGAGATCAAGAATACCAGGGCGATCGGGTCGTCGATCGGCGTCACGACCGAGGGCGTGATATTCATCGGTAACGAGACGGCCAGATTGAAAGGCACGGTGATACCGGCCTATACGATCAACCGGATCCTGGGCAGTATCCCGATCCTCGGCCAGATCCTCACCGGCGGCAAGAACGAGGGTGTCTTTGCAGCGAACTATGCGTTGCGCGGCCGCCTGGAAAATCCGGTTGTGTCGGTCAATCCGCTTTCCGTGCTGGCGCCGGGGTTCCTGCGGCGCTTCCTGGATGGCGACGCCAAGCCTTTGCCCAAGGTAGACACCCAACCGACCGGTCCGTAGCGCCCAAGAACCATCATACCGGGCGGACCAGCGCGTGGCGTTTCTTGCCGGCAGATAATTTTACGACGCCTTGCGGGTTGATGTCGGTCAGCGTGACCAGCGCCTTCTCCGCCGTGATCGGAATGTCGTTGATCCGGCCGCCGCCGCCCTTGATCAGGCGCCGTGCTTCGCCATTGCTCGCGGCCAGGCCAAGCCGGCGCAGCAGTTCATAGGCCGGAATGCCGGCTTCCAGTTCCGTGCGCGGAATGTCGGTACTCGGCAACGCATCGCCGATAGCGCCTTCCTCGAAAGTCTTGCGCGCGGTTTCCGCCGCCACCAATGCGGCGGCTTCGCCATGGCACAGCGTCGTTGCTTCATGCGCCAGTATCTTCTTGGCGTCGTTCAGTTCAACGCCGCGCAACGCTTCCAGGTGGCCGATTTCTTCCAGCGGCAAATCGGTGAACAGGCGCAGAAACCGGCCGACATCCGCATCATGCGTGTTGCGCCAATATTGCCAGTAATCGTAAGGCGGCAGCCGGTCGGCGTTCAACCACACCGCACCCGATGCAGTTTTGCCCATTTTCGCGCCACCGGCGGTTTCCAGCAGCGGCGTGGTCAGGCCGAACAACTCACTGCGGTCGACGCGCCGGGCGAGATCGGCGCCACTGACGATATTGCCCCACTGGTCCGAGCCGCCCATTTGCAGCCGACAGCCGTGACGCCGCGACAATTCCAGAAAATCGTAGGATTGCAGGACCATATAATTGAACTCAAGAAACGAGAGCGGCTGTTCGCGCTCCAGGCGCAGCCGGATCGAATCGAAGCCAAGCATCCGGTTGACCGAGAAATGCCGCCCGTAATCGCGCAGAAAATCGATATAAGACAGCTTGTCGAGCCAATCCGCGTTGTTCACCATGACCGCGTCGGCCGGGCCGTCGCCGAAGGTAAGGAACTTCTCGAAGATGCCCCGGATGCCGGCGATATTGGCGGCGATATCGGCCTCGCCGAGCAGCTGGCGCTGGGCATCCTTGCCCGACGGGTCGCCCACTTTGGTGGTCCCGCCGCCCATCAGCACCAGCGGCCGGTGGCCGCAGCGTTGCAACAGGCGCAGCAGCATGATCGGCACCAGGCTGCCGGCATGCAGCGAATCGGCGGTCGCGTCGAAGCCGATATAGGCGGTGACGACTTCCTTCGCCGCCAGCGCGTCGAGCGCCTGAATGTCCGTGCATTGGTGCAGGAACCCGCGTTCGGTCGCGGCCCGCAGAAATTCCGATTGTGGTTCAGTCATAATTTTTCCCGATGGCGCGGCGGTCGTTTATCATATTCGTATCGCAGGGACAAACGCACGGAAAGCACAAATGGATACGCACGAACCGGTGCTGGCGCTGGGTCTGATGAGCGGGACCTCGCTGGACGGGATCGACGCCGCGTTGTTATGGACCGACGGCGCCGGTATCGCCGAACCAAGGGGCAGCCTGAGCATTCCCTATGACGATAAATTGCACGCCGGTTTGCGCGCCGCCGTGGCGCGGGCGGAATTCCTGCCGGGGGTCGATGCGCTGGAACGCGCCATGACTTTGGCCCATGCCACGGTGGTCGGCGCGCTGTTGCGCCAGGAAGATTTATTGCCAGAATCGGTGCGGGTGATCGGCTTTCACGGCCAGACCCTTTTGCATCGGCCGGACGCCGGCGTTACCTGGCAGATCGGCGACGGCGCGCTGCTGGCGGTCGCCAGCGAAATCGATGTCGTCTCCGACTTCCGCGCCGCCGATATCGACGCCGGGGGGGAAGGCGCGCCGCTGGCCCCGGTGTTTCACGCCGTACTGGCGGGCGAGCTGGCCAAGCCGGTCGCGGTGCTCAATATTGGCGGCGTCGCCAATGTGAGCTGGATCGGCGCGCAAGGCCGCCTGCTGGCCTTCGATACCGGCCCCGGCAATGCGATGATCGACGACTGGTGTCTGGCCCATACCGGGTGCCCGCTCGATACCGACGGCGCGCTCGCCGCCGCCGGAAAGGTCGATGATACCGCCCTGGCGGCATTGCTCGACAATCCCTATTTCGCGCGCAAATCCCCAAAATCGCTCGACCGCAATGCGTTTGACGCGGGCTTTGTCGCCGGCCTGTCGCCGCGTGACGGGGCGGCGACCCTGACCGCTTTCA
>PTKA01000004.1 GCA_002937525.1 Alphaproteobacteria bacterium MarineAlpha10_Bin3 | reverse complement strand
TGTTCACGCGCGGCGCGGTGGCCGACGTAGAAGCGGTGCGCGAACTGCCCCGGCTTCCCGATACCGCCGACGAGTTAATCGCCCTGGCGACGGCCCAGGGGGTCGGTGAGGAGGCAATCTATTTACAGGCGCGGGCCACCGAGACGCGGGTGCGCTCCATGGACCTCTCCGACTACCGCATCCTCGCCTTCGCCACCCACGGCCTGGTTTCGGGCGAGTTGAGCGGCCTGGGCGAACCGGCGCTGGTGTTCACCCCGCCCGAGACCGGCACGGAAGCCGACGACGGCCTGCTCACGGCGAGCGAGATCGCCACCCTCAAACTCGATGCCGACTGGGTAATCCTGTCGGCCTGCAACACCGCCGCCGCCGACGGCACGCTGGGAGCCGAGGGGCTGTCGGGCATGGCCAAGGCGTTCTTCTACGCCGGGGCGCGGGCGCTGCTGGTCTCCCACTGGGCGGTTAACTCCGAGGCCGCCGTGGCCATCACCACGGGCATGCTGGGAGAAATGGCCGATAACCCTGACATCGGCCGCGCCGAAGCCCTGCGCCGTTCCATGCTGGCGATGATGGAGACCGAGGGAAAGGACCACTTCGCCCACCCCATGTTCTGTGCCCCCTTCGTGGTGGTCGGCGAAGGCGGCGCGACGACATACCAGTGAACCGCCAAGCCCCTCATTCCCCGTCGCTGTCATCCGGCAGCAGGCGGTCGAGCTTTTCGACCAGTTGCTTGTCCCATGTCTTGCGCGGCCGGAACGCGATGGCGAAGCTGTCGTCGTAGCAGCGCATGACCTTGCTGGGGAAGTCCCCGACGCCGGCGATGTAGACATTGACCGGCGAGCCGACCGGTGGCGGTTTCGCCATTTTCAAAACGAAACGTATGGCCGCGCCGCCCTTGGAGATGTTGGTGATGAGGCCTTTGATGTTGCCGCCGCCGCTGAAATAGCCGTGGCCGATGGTCACGCGGCAGGGCTGATAGATTTTGAAACTCTGATGATCCCGCCTGTCGGTCGAATTCTCAATCATGCCGGCTGCTCATTGGATAAGACGGGCGGGACGCTTACCCGCTCGCGCCCTGGCCTTCATCGGTGGCGTTGACCAGGATCGCCATGTTGCCGGCGGGATGGGCGTTGTCGCGCATCAATTGATGGGCCAGCGGCAAATCGTCGAAGGCGAAGCAGCGCGACAGGCAGGGATCGACCTCGCCCGATATGACCAGCTCATTGACCGCCCGGGCCTGTTCGTCGTTCGCCAGATGGCTGCCCTGGAAGCGTTTCTGGCGCATCCAGTGATAACGCAGGTCCAGGCTCACGTTGTAGCCCGTGGTGCCGGCGCAGATCACCATCATACCGCCCTTGTCGCAGACCAACTCGGAGGTCGGCAGGGTCGCCTCGCCGGGATGCTCGAAGACGATTTTGGGGCCGATCTTGGCTCCGGCGATCTCCCATATGGCCTTGCCGAAGGCGCGCGCCCCCTTGGCCCAGGCGCCGTATTGTTGTGAATCGACATCGGGCATGACGCCCCAATGATCGAAATCATTGCGGTTGATGACGCCGATGGCGCCGTGATCGAGGCAGAATTGCCGCTTGTCCTCGCTGGATACAACGGCGATGGCATTCCGGCAACTGAAGCGATGCTGGCTGATCCTATTTCAATAAGCCTCAGTCAAGACGATAAGGAGCTATACATTTGTGACATTAAGAACTTCCGGGTTCGGGTCATCGACTTGGCGACCGCATCGACAATCGCCGTCAACAAATTACCGGTAATGAAGAACAGGATGCCGGCCAGGGCGCGGTTTTCGCGATTGGGCACCGGCAATTACCGCCCGTCCGCGAAACGTGCTGGTTTCGGCATGTCGATTTTCCCGTGAAGACGCTGAACGCTTTGCCCGGACGGCCCGGCAGGGTAATGTCCAGCCGGTCATTAAAGCAATTCAAGATTGATGTCATTCGCCCTTGCGGGGATTGCGATGCCAGATGGGCGGGAACCGATAGCCGTTTCGATCGCCGACCGGATCGATTTGATCCCGGCGGATCAATGGAACGCCTGCGCCGGCGGCGATAATCCGTTCGTCAGCCATGCCTTCTTGGCCGCGCTGGAAGAAAGCGGGTCGGCGAGCCGGGAAACCGGCTGGGCGCCGCAGCATCTGACAATCAAGGACGAAGACGGGCAACTGTCCGGCGCCGTGCCGATGTATCTCAAGAACCACAGCCAGGGCGAATATGTCTTCGACTGGGGCTGGGCAGACGCCTATGAACGGGCCGGCGGGCGCTATTATCCCAAGCTGCAAGCCGCGGTGCCATTTTCGCCGGTGACCGGGCCGCGGCTGCTGGCGCGGCCCGGACCGGACCAATCCATGATCCGCGCCGCCCTGGCCGCCGGGCTGGTCGAGGTGGCGACGCGCTTCGGCGTCTCGTCGCTGCATGTCACCTTCGCCAACGAGGAAGACGCGCAATGGCTGGAGGCATCGGATTTTCTCATCCGGCACGGCCATCAATTTCACTGGCGCAACCAGGGTTACCGGGATTTCGACGATTTTCTGGCCAGCTTGTCGAGCCGCAAGCGCAAGAACATCCGCAAGGAACGAAGCCGCGTGGCGCAATCCGGCATCCGGGTCGAGATGCTGACCGGCGACGATATCCGCGCGCATCACTGGGACGAATTCCACGCATTCTATGTCGGCACCTATGACCGCAAATGGGGCTATCCGTATCTCACCCGCGACTTCTTCGCCATGATCGGTGAACGGATGGCCGACCAGGTCGCCCTGGTCCGGGCGGAACGCGACGGCCAGGCGATTGCCGGGGCGCTCAACCTGATCGGCGGCGACGCGCTGTATGGCCGCAACTGGGGCAGCAATGGGGACTATCCCTTCCTGCATTTCGAGTGCTGCTATTATCAGGCGATCGACTTCGCCATCGCCCGGGGGTTGACGACGGTGGAAGCAGGAACCCAGGGGCCGCACAAGATCCAGCGCGGCTATCTGCCGGTGCGCACGCAAAGCGCCCATTGGATCCGCGACGAAGGTTTTCGCGCCGCCGTTGCCGATTTCGTCGAACGCGAGCGCCGCGCCGAAGCCGGCGAAGTCATCGCCCTCGACCAGTTCTCGCCGTTCCGGCGTATCCAGTAGCACCGACCGCCCTTGATAGCGACCAAGCCTTAACCAATATTTAGGCTTTCATATGTAGTGTGCCGCCAATCCACAATGCACGAGACATGGCGCAATGCAGGACCGCACGACCGACGACAAAACGCCTCTTCGCGCTCGCCATACGGCCCTTGCATCATTGACGGAAGGCTGGAAAGTCTCCGTCAAACTGTATTTATCATTCGGGGCATTATTGTTGGTCGTGGTCGCCGGCGGGCTCGTTTCATACCTGTTTACCGAAGAAATCGACAGGAAGTTTCGGCAAGTTATCGAGATCGAAGAACCGCTCGAACAGGCCGTCCTGGAGATGGAAATCAATGCCGGCGAGACCGCCCTAGCGGTGCTTGATTACGTTCGGGACTTGGGGCAGGAAAACCTCGACAGAATAATAGACTCCAGGCGCGACTTTGAGCGCTACGCGGAAATTTTCATGCGACTGGTCGAGACCAAGGAGGAGCGGGCGCTGGGCGCGAAAGTCGCGGTCCTCTATAGAGAGTAAGACCCTGGGCGACGAGATTACGGCGTTGGCGAAGCTGCGTTTCAACGACCTTGGCGTGTTTCAAAACGGCGTCGTCGCCATCCGCGCGCTGATCGACGACAAACTCCAACCCGCCATCGACCGTGCCGCGCCCGACGCACAGGCGAAGAGCTATGCCGCACTCGAAATGGAAATCGACGCATTTGGGGCCTTTGCCGCGATCGAAGGCTATATCCTGAGACCCAATCCGGCCTTGAAGCGGGCGATCGCCGATTCGGAGGCCGGCTTCATACGCGCCCAAAGGCGGTATCGCGCAACCGCCATGGCGGTCGACGAGACGCAATGGCTCGACCAGATTGCAACGACCTTCGGTGACGTGGTGGCGGCGGGAAACGAGATCATCGCGATTACCGACTCGGTGCGCGGGAAGTTGGCGAGGTTCGAGGCAGACCTTAAGGAGATCGACCGCATTCTGGACGACCAAATCCAACCCTTGATCCACGACGAGATGATCCGCGCGGCAGCCGATGCGAAGGCCTCGACCGCCACGGCGACCCTATTGCTGCTCGTGACCGGCACCATTGCTTTGTTGGTCGGATGCGGTTCGGCCTTTATGTTGTCCCAACGCATCGTCATGCCCATACGTGCGTTGGTGCGCGGCACCGAGATCATTGGCGATGGAAATCTGGCGCACCGAATTGACATCGAAAGCCAGGACGAATTCGGCGATTTGGCCACCAGCTTTAATCGCATGGTGGAGAAGACCGAGCGCGCGCTGCAATTGGTCGAGGAAGCCCGCGCGCAGCTCGAACAAAGGGTCGAAATGCGCACCGCGCAACTGGAGTACGAGCTTGCCGAACGCAAACAGGTGGAAAAAGCGCTGCGGAACAGCGAACAGCGGTTCCGGGATGTAGCCACGGTGGCATCGGACTGGTTCTGGGAAACGGATAAGGACAGTAAATTTATCTACATTTCCGATCGGTTCTACGAGGCGATGAAAGTTGCACCCGAAGCCGTCATCGGCAAGACCCGGCGGGATTTCATCTCGGACCGCGATATCCAAGCTAATCCGCAAAAATGGCGGCGACATTTCGAAGACCTGGAGGCGCACCGGGCGTTCAGTAATCTGGAATACGAGATTACGGGCGTCGATGGGAAACAACGCCACATAAACGTCAGCGGTGTTCCGGTATTCGACGCGGCTGAAGAATATCACGGCTATCGCGGGGCTGACACGGATATCACTATGCGCATGAATGCAGAGGTGGCGTTAATCAACGCCAAGGAAGATGCCAAGTTTTCCAGCTTGGCCAAGTCCGAGTTCCTTGCCAACATGAGCCACGAGTTACGCACGCCCTTGAACGGCATCATCGGATTCTCGAATATAATCCATAGACAGTTATTCGGGCCGATCAACATCCCGAAATATGTTGAATACGCAAAGGATATCAACGCGGCCGGCAACCAACTGCTCGCACTCATCAACGACATTCTCGACCTCTCGAAGGTCGAGGCGAACGAGGCCGAACTCCACGAAGTCGCCATTGATGTTTTCAAGGTCGCCGGGGACTGCCTGAATTTGTTGAACGGGAGCGCGAAGACGGCCGGCGTGAATCTAAAATCGGAGATTACGAACCAACTTGGTCCGCTATACGCCAACGAACGCATGTTCAAGCAAATCCTGCTCAACCTCCTGTCCAACGCGATAAAATTCACGCAGCCTAGCGGCGAAGTCACCATAAGAGCCTGGTCCCGCCCGGATGACGGCTATGTGTTCCAAATTTTTGACACCGGCATCGGCATCGCGCTTGAAGTGTAGTAGTCGCGACTTGATCTGACAGTTACCAATTTTGATGCGGCGTCTGTCAGGTCTAGATTAGCCTACGAATTTTTCCTTCCAGATACGTTTGCCATTGAGCAAATCTCTCGTCGAACTACACGGTGGATCACTGGATCTACAAAGTGTGTTTGGCGTCGGCACTACGGTTACGGTGCGCTTCCCCGCCGAGCGGATCGTGTCGCAGGCGGCAGCCGACGCCTGAAAGCAAGCGCCGCCGACAACAAACGCATGGCACTTGGCCGCGGTAACGCCGATCCGCGGACCGGGATCAGCTTTCGATCAACTCAGGTACTTTCGGCCCCGGTTTGGCGTCAGGTTCCGGCCCCCGGTGGGACGGGGGGCTGGTGAAGTCGAATTGAAGCTTTCCGTCCTTGAGGTCGACACGCACGCGACCGCCCTTGGCAAGCTTGCCGAACAGCAGTTCCTCGGCCAAGGGCTTCTTGATATATTCCTGGATGACGCGGGCAAGCGGCCGGGCGCCGAATTTCGGATCGTAGCCTTTCTTGGCGACCCAATCGCGCGACGCCGCGTTTAACTCTATCGTCACGTTCCGGTCGGCCAGTTGCCCTTCGAGTTCCATGATGAACTTGTCGACCACCCGGTGTACCGTTTCCGGCGCCAGCGCGTTGAACTGAATGATGGCGTCCAGGCGGTTGCGGAATTCCGGCGAAAACATCCGGTTGACCGCTTCTTCGTCGTCGCCGACCCGTTCCTCGCGCACGAAACCCACCGCCGACTTGGCGAGATCGGTGGCGCCCGCATTGGTCGTCATGATCAGGATCACATTACGGAAATCGACCGCCTTGCCGTTATGGTCGGTCAATTTACCGTGATCCATGACCTGGAGCAGGATGTTGAAAACGTCGGGATGCGCCTTTTCGATCTCGTCCAGCAGCACGACGCAATGGGGATGCTGGTCGATGGCATCGGTGAGCAGCCCCCCTTGATCGAATCCGACATAACCGGGCGGCGCGCCGAGCAGACGCGAGACACTGTGCCGTTCCATATATTCCGACATATCGAAGCGGGTCAGTTCGATACCCATGGTTATCGCGAGCTGGCGCGCAACTTCTGTCTTGCCGACGCCGGTCGGGCCGGAAAACAGATAGCTGCCGATCGGTTTTTCCGGTTCGCGCAGCCCCGCCCGCGCCATCTTGATCGCGGTGGTAAGCGCGTCGATTGCCGAATCCTGTCCAAAGACGACGGTCTTCAAATCCCGTTCCAGACTTTCCATCGCATCGCGGTCGTTGCGCGAAACCTGTTTGGGTGGAATGCGGGCCATCATGGCGACGACGGCCTCGACATCGCGGACGCCAAGGGTTTTCTTGCGTTTCGATTCCGGCAGCAGCATCTGCGATGCGCCGGCCTCGTCGATGACGTCGATCGCCTTGTCGGGGAGCTTACGGTCATTGATGTATTTCGCCGAAAGATCGACCGCCGTCCGCAGCGCCTCATTGGTATAGCGGACTTTGTGATGTTCCTCGTAATAGGGTTTCAGCCCCTTGAGGATTTTGAACGTGTCGGCAATCGAAGGCTCGTTGACGTCGATTTTCTGGAACCGCCGGACCAACGCCCGGTCCTTCTCGAAATGGTTGCGGTATTCCTTGTAGGTGGTCGATCCCATACAGCGCAGCGTTCCGCTTTGCAACGCCGGTTTCAGCAGGTTGGATGCGTCCATGGCACCGCCGCTGGTCGCGCCGGCGCCGATGACGGTGTGAATTTCGTCGATGAACAAAATCGCGTCGTCTTCTTCTTCCAGCTCTTTCATCACCGCCTTGAGGCGTTCCTCGAAATCGCCGCGATAGCGCGTGCCGGCCAGTAACGCGCCCATATCGAGCGCGTGGATCGTCGCATTCGCCAGAACCGACGGCACTTCGCCTTCCACGATCCGCTTGGCCAGCCCTTCGGCGATAGCGGTCTTGCCAACCCCGGGATCGCCGACATAAAGCGGGTTGTTCTTGGTCCGCCGGCAAAGCACCTGGATGGTCCGGTCGATTTCCATCTTGCGGCCGATCAGCGGGTCGATCTTGCCGTCTCTCGCCTTCTGATTGAGGTCGACGCAGTAGGCGTCCAGCGCCTCTTTGCCCTTCTTGTCGACTTTTTCCGCCGCGGCATCCTCGTCGGCGCCGCTGACGCCGCCGCTTTCCTGTTCGCCGGGCACCTTGGCGATTCCGTGGCTGATATAATTCACCGCATCGAAGCGGGTCATATCCTGCGCCTGGAGGTAGAATACAGCGTGGCTTTCACGTTCGGAGAACATCGCCACCAAGACATTCGCCCCGGTCACCTCTTCGCGCCCGGAAGATTGGACATGAATCGCGGCACGCTGCAAGACGCGCTGAAAACCGGCGGTCGGCTTCGGGTCTTCGACGAAGTCGGCCACCAGCATTTCCAATTCGCCGTCCAGATAGCCGCCTAAATCCTTGCGCAATCTGCCGATATCCACGCCGCAGGCGCGCAACACGGCAATCGCGTCATGATCGTCGCTCAACGCGTAGAGCAGATGCTCCAGGGTTGCGTATTCATGCCGGCGCTGGTTCGCTAGCGCGATGGCGCGATGCAGACTTTCTTCCAGATTGCGCGATAACACGGGCGTTTTATTCCTTTTCCAGAGTACACTGCAACGGATGTTGGTGCTTACGGGCGAAATCCATGACCAGGGTCACCTTTGTTTCGGCGACTTCAAAAGAGAACACGCCGCATACGCCGACCCCCTTCTGGTGTACATGCAACATGATCCGGGTCGCATCCTCCTGCCCCTTGTTGAAGAACCGTTCGAGAATATGGACGACGAATTCCATCGGCGTATAGTCATCGTTCAACATCAGCACTTTATATAATGATGGCTTTTTAGTTTTCGGTTTGGTTTTGACGACCACACCGGTTTTAACGCCGCCATCGGTATCGTTATTTTGCTCGCTCATCGCCTCTCACGCCAGCCCTAACCGCCATCCCGTCAATATTGCTTATTTTGCCCCGAGGGGAAAGACAATCATATAACACGATATACCTGCCGCGCGACGCATCGATAGCGCGGAACTTTTCGTACCCTCGGCGATGAAAACATCGTAGCGCTGCTGCGCGCAATCGATCTGAACGTCCATGACCTCGTGAATCGACGTTGCCGCCAGAACCGCCGTCATGCCAGGATCCGTCGCATTCCGCAAATAAGCGAGACAGGACGCGCCAATCTGGCCATAGGCATCGAGGCAGAGCGCACTCGCCTGCCATGGCGGCCGAGGCATTCGACGTATCCTGTGTCTTTTTCGACATCGTGCCGTACTCCCACATCTGTTCGTAACGCGGTGCGCAATCCGGTATTGCTGCATCGCAACATAACGTCAGATATGAAAAACTGGCCGCATTGCCAATGGTTTTTGTGCAATGCAGCAAAATACCCGGACTCGCGATACATCCGCAATCCCAAATGGGGAAGATGCCCACGGGCCGGCGTGGCCCGCCTGGTTCAGTTTCCAGCCATTGCCGCCGCCAAGACGCGGTCTTGTTCGGTCTGATAGCGCGGTTCGGTATCGCGGGGCGAGCGTTCGTCACTGCTGTCGCCGCGCTCGGCCTCGATCCGCCAGGCATCGCCGCCGGGCCATGCGACGTTGAGATGGCGGATATCGCCGGGCGTCGAAATCGAGTCGAGCGCCCGCAAGCTATCGCGGACAATGCGGTATTGCTGCTCTGGATCGTCCGGCGGGCCGGCGGTATGGCCGAGCGGAAAATCGGTGAAGGCGCCGCGCGGCGGGTTGCCCGACTGCAAGATATCGAGCGCGCTGCCCAGACATATCGTCGCGATGCCGGCGGCTTCCAGGTGACGGGCGACCAGACACACGGTCTGGTGGCAAACCGGTCACATCGGCACCAGAAGCACGGCGTCCACATGCTGGCTTTGAAATGTCTCCAGCAATGACGGCGCGAGTTCCTCGCGAACCCGGCGTTGCGAATAAACCGCGCCCATGCACGAAATTACGTCCGGGGCCACCGCGCCGATTGCATTTTCCGCTGCCAGGCGCTGCAAGGCGTCCACCGGAACAATGCAGCCCGGATCGCGCCGCGGGCCCGGAAGATAGTTTTCGGTGAGATGGGAGAAGTGGATATGTCGCTTGTCGGTCGTGGCCGCGATGGTCCGGGTCGAGGTGTCGTCCTTATAAAAATATGCCTTCTGGCCGACCACATAGGCGCCCGATGTCGACAGCATGCCGATGCGGCAATCCTTGAGCGGTTTGCGCAACGGCGCGAACGGTGGCGGATCATTGGCCTGGACCCATTGATAGGCGGCATAGCCGAGTTTTTCGTAACGCTCGGTGATGGCCTTGATATAGCCGACTGACATGATCCCCCCTCTTTTGAGCCCAGCGTTCACTGTATATCATGGAAACGAGCGATAAAGACCCCTGGATACCCAGTAGCGATTTATCTACGTTTCAGATAGTATTCAAAGTACCTGAACCGGCTTGGCATTAGAATTATATTTAACGCACAATGAAACATTCCGGCTATACACGAAGATCAAGTCTAATCTTTTTCCTATCCATCGTTGTGTTTGGGGTTTCTTTAATTGCCGGAGTGTCTTCGGTGCAGGCCCGTTATGCCGCGATTGTCATGGACGCAGATAACGGCCGGGTGCTGTACGCGGTCAACCCGGACACCCGGAACTACCCGGCCTCGCTGACCAAGATGATGACGCTTTACATGCTCTTCGAAGCCCTGGAACGCGGCCGGCTTACTTTGTCGCGGAAACTTTCGGTGTCGCGCCGCGCGGCGGGCATATCGCCCACGAAGCTGGGGCTGAAAAAAGGCGAGACCATCGCCGTCGAGGCTTTGATCCTGGCGCTGATCACGAAATCGGCGAATGATGCCGCGGTCGTCGTCGCCGAAGCGCTCGGTGGCACGGAGGTGAAATTCGCCCGCATGATGACCGCCAAGGCCCGGGAACTCGGCATGCGCCGCACGAACTTTCGCAACGCCTCGGGATTGCCGAACCGGCGTCACCGCTCGACCGCAAGGGACATGGCGACGCTGGCCCGTCAATTGATTCAGAATTTTCCCAGGCAATACCGCTATTTTTCACGCCAGCAATATACCTTTCGCGGCAAGCGGTTCCAGAATCACAATAGTTTGCTGCGAAGCTTTCCGGGCGCCGACGGCATCAAAACCGGCTATATAAGGGCTTCGGGGTTCAATCTTGCCGCCTCGGCCAAACGTGGCGACCGGCGGCTGATCGCGGTCGTGTTCGGCGGCCGCACGGCGGGATCGCGCGACAAACATATCGCTAAATTGCTGGAACGCGGCTTCAGGAAAATCGCCAATACCGCAAAAACCACGATTCCGTTGCAACGAAAACCGGCCCGGCGCGTGGCGGCGAAACGAGCCGCGCCGGCGGCAAAATCCGCCCGGACCCTCAAACACCGGCCCCCGGCCCGCACGACACGGCGCCCCAGGCCGAATCCGGCGCCAACGCCGCCAGATTATTCGAAAGAGTGGGCCATACAGGTCGGTGCCTATGGCGATATCAACCCGGCGCGGCGGGCCGTTCAGCGCGCCATCACCCGCGCACCCAAACTGAACGGCAACACCCGGGTCAGCATTTCGCCCTATTACGCCGGCAAGCGGTTGATGTACCGGGCGCGGCTCATTGGGTTAACCGCCGCCAGCGCGCGCACCGCATGCGTGCGGCTTGAACGGCGCAAAATCCCCTGCATCGCCATTCCACCCAACCGGGTATCGACAAGCGATGCGCCAAATAGCCAGACGGCGAAACGAGCCCGTTAACAAATATTCCTAAAAATCCGGCGCTTGTACGCCGCACTGGCGCAACTGTTCGGCAACAATTTCCTTCAGCCGCCGCAGGCCGGCCGTGTTGCGCGATTCGCAGCGGACCACCAGAACCGCCTGGGTGTTGGATGCCCGCAACAGCCACCAGCCATCGTCGTTCCGCACCCGGACGCCGTCCGTGTCATCGAGTGTTGCGCCGGATGCGGCAAGGCGCGCCTTGACCTCGTCGACGATCTTGAACTTGCGGTCTTCGGGCACGTCGAAGCGGATTTCCGGCGTATTGACGACTTGCGGCAAGGCGTCGCGCATCGCCGCCAGCGACCGGTCGCCACGCGCGACGATATCCAGCAGGCGGACCGCCGCATAAAGCGCATCGTCGAACCCGTAATAACGGTCGGCGAAAAAAATATGCCCGCTCATTTCACCGGCCAGCGGGGCCGAATGTTCCGCCATCTTCGACTTGATGATCGAATGCCCGGTCGCCGCCATCAGCGGCTTTCCGCCAAGCCGCGCTATCTCGTCGAACAGGACCTGACTGGCCTTCACATCGGCGATGACGGTCGCGCCTGGCCGCCGCGCCAGCAGATCGGCGGCGAAAATCGACAGCAACTGATCGCCCCACAGAATACGGCCCTGGCCGTCGACGACGCCGATACGGTCGCCATCGCCATCGAACGCGATGCCCAGATCGCAGCCCTGCGCGGCGACGGCTTCGCGCAGCTGAAGCAGATTTTCGGGCACGGTCGGATCGGGATGATGGGCGGGAAAGGTGCCGTCCACCACTTCGTTGAGTAAAATATGCTGGCCGGGCAATTGCTCGGTCAGCCGCACCATCGCATCGCCGGCGGAACCGTTGCCGGCATCCCACGCAACTTTCAAGCCGCGCGGCGCGGTGTAATCGATCAACAGCCGGGTGACATAGGCTTCCATCACCGGCAGGTCCATCGCGCCGCCGTCGCCTTGGGGCCAGTCGCCCTTGGCCGCGATGTCGCCCAGCTTCTGGATGTCGCCGCCCCAGAACGGGGCGTTGCCCAGCATCATCTTGAAACCGTTATGATCTGGCGGATTGTGCGATCCGGTGATCATGATGCCGCCATCGGCATGCATGGCGCGGGTGGCAAAATACAATGCCGGCGTCGGTCCCATTCCGATCCGCAGCACCCGCATGCCGCTGTCGCAAAGCCCCTCCACCAGGCTTTCTTCGAGCGCCGGCGAGCTCAAACGGCCATCGTATCCGACACAGACCAGCCGCCCATCGCCGGCCCCGACGACAGCCCCGAACGACCGGCCGAGCGCATAAGCGTCGGCGGTGTGCAGCGTTTCGCCGACCGTGCCCCGGATATCGTATTGGCGCAAAATTTGCGGCTCGAAGCGGTGGCCCTTCATGCGGTGTTCTCCAGCGCGCTCTGGATTGACGCCGCCGCCACACCGGATCGGCCAATGCTGTGATAGACGAAACCTGCGGCGGACATCTCGCCGGTGCCATAGATATTACGAAAATCGAGCATCAAGGGTTGCCGCAGGGCCGCGCGGACCCGGCTCAGGTCGAGCATGCGGAATTCATCCCACTCGGTCAGAATAATGACCGCCGTGGCATCGTCCATCGTCTCATAGGCGCCGCTGCACCATTCCACCCCCGGCAACAGCGGTTCGGCTTTGGCCATGCCTTCGGGGTCATAGGCGCGGATATGAGCGCCGGCCGCCTGCAACGCCGGCAGGATTTCCAGGCTCGGCGCTTCGCGCATATCGTCGGTATTTGGTTTGAAGGTCACGCCCAGAACGGCGAGAATCGCCCCGTCAACCGATCCCCCGCAGGCCCCGATCACCCGGTTCGCCAT
>PTKA01000399.1 GCA_002937525.1 Alphaproteobacteria bacterium MarineAlpha10_Bin3 | reverse complement strand
ATTGGAACGATTTGTACGAACATGACAGCGGCTGCATGAAACCCGCGGCCCCATTGCGCGAGGCCTTCGAGAGCCTGGACGCCACCGCTGACAAAGAAATCACGCTTTACTGCAACACCGGATACCGGTCCGCCCATGCCTATCTGGCGCTTCGTTTGCTCGATTATCCCCGCATCCGCAATTATGTCGGTTCCTGGCAGGAGTGGGGCAACCGCGATGGGCTGCCGATCTGGCAACCCCGGGAAACGCAGGAACCGCAACAACCGACGGACAGTACCGGTTAATACAATGCAGGATTAACCGCGACCGGCGCGACGCTGGGCCCAGGTCCGCGGATTACGGCCAGACCGGCGACGATATCGGCCAGCGCCGGCGGCGATGGCATGAAGCCGGTGACCCGCGATATCGCGTCGAACAACTGCATCGGATCGAACGGCTTGGCCACGAAATCGTCGACGTCGGCGCGGAACTGGCCGCACTCATCCAAATCCGTGCTGACGGCGATGATCGGCACCGACGCCACCTTCATATCGAGCTGGCGGATCGCCGCCACCGTCTGCGGGCCATCCATGCCCGGCATTTGCTGATCCATCAGGATAAGATCGTATTCATGGCTGAGAATCAATTCCATCACCGCCTTGCCATCGCCAGCGACATGGACCTGGCATCCGGCCGCTTCGAGAATGGTCAGCAGAAGAAACTGATTGACCGGGCTGTCTTCGGCCACCAGGATGCGCAGCGACGCTGCGTCCCGTTCCGCCCTCGCCGTCAAAATCATGCCATCGCCTCGCATTGAAATATCCTCCGTTGCTAATCGATCCCACCGCTTTATTCGCGGTTCGAACGAAGGACTATAACTTTAGCAATATTATTTTTGTGTTAATTTTGTTCCCCGGCCATGAGATAGTCCATCGCCGCCGCGACGCCGCCGGTCCGGTGCGGGATGCCGGCAAGGCCGAGCCCCATTTCGACCCCGCAAAGGGTTCCGGCCAGCATAAGGTCGTTGAAGTCGCCAAGATGACCGATGCGGAATACCTTGCCGGCGATCTTGCCAAGCCCGTTGCCGAGCGACATGTCGAAACGCTCCAGCACGATCTTGCGGAACGAATCGGCGTCGTTGCCGGCGGGCAGCATCACCGCCGTCAGCGCGCTGGAATATTCGTCCGCGTTCTGGCATACCACTTCGAGACCCCACGCCCGGACCGCGCGGCGCGTTGCCTCGGCGTGCCGGTCATGGCGGGCAAAGACGGCGGCCAGCCCTTCCTCATGCAGCATGTCGATTGCCGCGCGCAGTCCGAACAGCAGATTGGTCCCCGGCGTATAGGGAAAGACGCCGTTTTCATTGGCCGCGATCATCGCCGCCCAATCCCAGTAGGACCGCGCCATGCCGGCCGATTTCGCCGCCGCCAGCGCCTTGTCGCTGACCGCGTTGAAGCTCAGTCCCGGCGGCAGCATCAAGCCTTTTTGCGAGCCGCCGACCGTGACATCGACCTGCCACTCATCGTGACGGTAATCGATCGACCCGAGCGAGGAAATCACATCGGCCATCAGCAAGGCTGGATGCCCGGCCGCATCCATCGCCCGGCGCACCGCCGCCACGTTGGAGGTGATGCCGGTCGAGGTGTCGTTATGCACGACGCAGACCGCCTTGATCGTATGCCCCTTATCTTCGGCCAGGCGTGCTTCGATGGCCGCCGCGTCGGCGCCGTGCCGCCAGTCGCCGGGCATGAAGACGGGCTCAAGACCGAGTTTGACGGCAAGATTGCGCCACAAGATCGAAAACTGCCCGGTTTCGTACATCAGCACCCGGTCGCCCGGCGACATCGTGTTGACCAGTGCTGCTTCCCAGGCACCGGTGCCCGATGCGGTATAGATAATGACCGGGTTTTTGGTCTTGAAGATGGTGCGGATATCGGCCAGCACGCCGCGCGCCATGGCGGCGAAATCCGGGCCGCGATGGTCGATGGTCGGGCTGTCGATGGCCCGTAAAATCCGGTCCGGCACGTTGGTCGGGCCTGGTATTTGCAGAAAATGACGCCCGCTTCGCCGCGACATGGTTCGCTCCTCAATTCATGGATTTGAATATTGTATACAATTTCGGCGGCCAGAACGCCAGTAAAAAGCCGTCATTGCATTGAATGCGTATTTTGAATACAATTCAGCCTGCGTTTAAAGACGATAAAGGATTGTTCATGGCCGCCCCCGCCCTGTTCGCCAACAAGGCCCGCATCGGCGATAGCGCGCTGGCCGCCCGGCTGCGGCGCGAAATCGAAGGCGACGTCCTGTTCGATCCCTTCAGCCGCGGCCGTTACAGCACCGACGCCTCGCACTATCAGATCGAACCGATCGGCGTCGTCGTGCCCAAAACCACGGCCGATATCCACCGGGTCATCCAGATTGCGGCCGACGAAGGGCTGCCGGTTCTGCCGCGCGGCGGCGGCACCTCGCAATGCGGCCAGACGGTCGGCGAAGCCATCGTCGTCGATGTCGCCAAGCATCTCAACGGCATCGTCGAATTCGATCCGGACGCGCGCCGCATCACGGTCGAGCCGGGTCTCGTGCTCGACCGGCTGAACCGGCATCTGGCGCCGCACAAGCTGATGTTTCCAGTCGATGTTTCGACCTCCAGCCGGGCCACCATCGGCGGCATGACCGGCAACAATTCCTGCGGCGCGCGCTCCATCGTCCATGGCACGATGCGCGACAATGTGGCGGCGATCGACGCGATCGCCG
>PTKA01000398.1 GCA_002937525.1 Alphaproteobacteria bacterium MarineAlpha10_Bin3 | reverse complement strand
GTGAGTGGCGTTTTAACAACAGTGACCCAGCATCTCAATTATTGCAGCTAAGGCAATGGGTTAGAATGTACTTGAACTAGTTATCTGGGTCAGCCCCTTACATCGGTCATATCGCGTAACCGTAATGGCCAGCTTCCTTGCTGGAAAGGACGGAAATTCGTGGTTTTGTCGCCGGGCGGCGACGCGCGGGGGGATGGCGCGGGTAAAAAGTTCTTGCATTTTAACGCTATTGATATTTTATTCCTAAAATATCTTTAACGCGTAATGCTGATTTCGATGACCCCGCGAAGGCGATGTATAGGAATGTATATTAATGCTAAGGAATAAAACGTTTCGTTCTTCGCCGGGTGCGGGACATATTTCGCACTAATTAAGGGTATTTTCGCCATCTTGAGTCTGGCGGGATCGACGGGCCGTTTTGGCGAAGGAGCCGCTACATGCGGCTATGCCAACGGCGGCTGGCATTGGGAGACCCGATTGCCGGCGGGTTGCGCCGCGCCTACACTGCGGCTGACCGGTTTCATTTTTGATGAAGATTCGTCCATGCATTCTGCCTATCTGATCGTTGAAATCGAGGTCAAGGATAGCCAAGCCTACAAGGCCTACACCGCCGCCACGCCGGCCGTGGTCGCCAAATATGGCGGTGAATTCATCGTGCGCGGCGGCCGGGTCGACACCAGGGAAGGGGCCGCGCCGGCCGGGCGGGTCGTCGTCATCCGCTTTCCCAGTTATGAGAAAGCCCGCGCGTTCTACGATTGCGAGGATTACGCCGCGTTGCTGGCGCTGCGCCTCTCGATTACCGACAGCCGCGCTTTTATCGTCGAAGGGGCGGATTGACGCGGTGGAATTTGTCGCAACCGAATTGCCCGGCGTGCTGCTGATCGAACCGGATGTGTTTCCCGACCCGCGCGGTTCCTTTCAGGAGGTCTGGCGGCGCGAGCGTTACGCCGATGCCGGAATTCTCGCGCAATTCGACCAGGATAATTTGTCGCGCTCGCACCGCGGCGTCCTGCGCGGGTTGCATTTTCAGGAACCGGGCGGCCAGGGAAAGCTGGTGCTGGTGCTGTCCGGCGCGGTGTTCGACGTCGTCGTCGATGTGCGGCGCGGTAGCCCGCATTTTGGCCGCTGGCTGGGCACGGTTTTGTCGGCGGAAAATCATCTTCAGCTATGGGTGCCGCCCGGCTATGCGCACGGCTTTTGCGTGCTGAGCGACGATGCCGATTTTCTGTATAAATGCGTCGGCGCCTACCGGCCCGAAGACGAGCATACGATCCGTTTCGACGATCCCGATATCGCCGTGGACTGGCCGGTTTCCGATCCCATATTGTCCGACAAGGACCGGGCGGCGCCGCGGCTTTGCGACGCGCCGGTATTGCCGGCATTCCAAAGATGACAACGCGGATATTGCTGACCGGCGGCACCGGCCAGCTTGGCCGGAATCTGGCCTTGGCCTTGCAGGAATTGGGCAAGATGAAGGTTCCGGCGCGGGCGGAATTCGACCTTGCATCGCCAACCTCGATGCGCCGGATGCTGGACGAATGGCGTCCCGGTCTGATCGTCAATGCCGCCGCCTATACCGCCGTCGACCGGGCCGAAAGCGAGCCCGAGCTGGCCTTGGCGGTGAATGGCGCGGCCCCGGCGGCGATGGCGGGCTGGGCGGCGCGCAATGACGCCGCCATCGTGCATTATTCGACCGATTATGTTTTCGATGGTGCTGCGCCGCGCGCCTACCGCGAAGACGACAAGACTGGTCCTATCAGCGTCTATGGGGCCAGCAAACTTACCGGCGAAGCGGCGGTGCGGGATTCCGGCGCCGATCATCTGATTATCCGGACAAGCTGGCTATACGCCGCCCAGGGCCAGAATTTTCTGCACACGATCTTGCGGCTGGCGCGCGAACGCGAGACCTTGTGCATCGTCGATGACCAGACCGGCGCGCCGACATCGGCGCAATGGCTGGCCCGGATATCGGCGCGGATCATCGCCAAGCCGCCGTTCGCCGGCGATCGAAGCGGCGTTCTGCACGCGGCGGCGGCTGGGTCGGTGAGCTGGCATGGTTTTGCCTGCGCGATTGTCGAGCGAGCGCGGGCCCGCGGCTGGCCCGTGAAGGTAGAGACGATATCGCCGATCCCGACCAGCGGCTATCCGACGCCGGCGGCGCGGCCGCGCAATTCGGTGCTGGATCTGGATCGTTTGGGGCGGGTTTACGGCATCGTCCCGACGCCGTGGCGCGAACAGCTCGATGCCGCACTCGACCGGATCGCGCCTTCGATGGAGGGGTGAACCGGTGGCTGGAAAGCGGTGTGACCGCCCGCGCAACCTTGCTATAAGCCTGCCATGGCTGAAAGAAATGCTCTGGACAAACCGCGCCTGTCGGCGCTGGTCGTCGCCCATAACGAGGAAGCGCAGCTCGCCGATTGCCTGGCGACGCTGCAATTCGCCGACGAGCTGGTGGTGGTGCTGGATAAATGCACCGATGGCTCGAAGGCGATTGCCGCCCGCTTTACCGACCGGCTTATCGAAGGGTCGTGGGACCTGGAAGCGGAACGCCAGCACGCCGGGATCGCGGCCTGCGGCGGCGACTGGATCGTGCATCTCGATGCCGATGAACGCGCGTGTCCGGCGCTGGCCGACGAAATCCGCACCGCCATCGCCGGCGCCGAACCGGGCTATTTCCTGATTCCGTTCGATAATTATATCGGCGACCGGCTGGTCCGGCATGGCTGGGGCGCGTCG
>PTKA01000397.1 GCA_002937525.1 Alphaproteobacteria bacterium MarineAlpha10_Bin3 | reverse complement strand
CGACCGGCGGCGCGAGGCCGGCAAGAAAGACCGCCTTGCCCTCGCCCAGCGCGTCCAGCACCGCGTCTTCCAGCGCCAGCGACGCGCTCGAATCGATCAGCGGCACGGCGCTGAGGTCGAGCACCAGCGCGTCATAGCCATCCGCCATGGCAAGCCGCCGCGACAGCGCCTTGGCGCCACCAAAACTGACCGGTCCGCCAAGATCGAACAACAGCAGCCGGCCAGCGGCCTGTTCCAGCAGGGCGGATTCCGCCGGGGTCATCGCCAGGTCGGAATCGGGTCCAGTCGAGCTTTTCATATCGGCCGCCTGTATATCCGCCATGCGCTTGACGAACAGCAGGCTGGCCATGATCATCCCGGCGGCGACCGCGACGATCAGATCGACGAAAACCGTCAGCCCGAGGACCGCGAGCATGAAAAACACACCGCCCCTGGGCGCCCGGCGGATGCGCTTCAGATAGCGCCAATCGATGATGTCGACGCCCACCTTGAACAGGATTCCGGCCAGCACTGCATTGGGAATATGAGAAGCCAGCGGCGCCAGCCCCAGCACCAATGCGAGCAGAACCAGGGCGTGAAACGCACCCGATATCGGCGTGCGGCCGCCGGCGCGGACATTGATGACCGTGCGCATCGTCGCCCCCGCTCCCGGCAAGCCGCCGATCAGCCCGGAGACCATGTTGCCAATGCCCTGGCCGATCAATTCCCGGTTCGATTTATGATGGGTCCGCGTCACGCTGTCGGCGATCAACGAGGTCAGCAGGCTGTCCAGCGACCCTAAAATTGCCAGCACCAGGGCCGAACCGATCATGCGCGGAAGCTCCGCCACCTCGAATGACGGCAGGCGGAATTCCGGCAACCCGGTCGGCACTTCGCCCAGAATCGGCGCGCCCGGCAGCACAGTCAGCACCAGCCCGGTGCCGATGAACAACGCGATCAAGGGTGCGGGTATCACCTTGCCGATCCGCGCCGGGGTGAACAATGCGATGGCAAAGGTCAGCAAACCAACGAACACGGCCTGAAAATTTGGACTGGCAAGGATATCGGGCAGCCCGGAAAGCGCGCCGATCGTGCCACCGGGCTGAATGGCGTGACCGAACAGGGGGGCGATCTGCAGAATGATGATGATGCAGCCGATCCCGCTCATGAACCCGGAAACGACCGGAAAGGGCATCAGATCGATGAACCGGCCAATCCGCAAGACGCCGAAAACGATCTGGAACAACCCGCCCATCATGACCACGGTGAAGGCCATCGCCGGATCATGCTGGTATTGCACGACAATGATGGTCATCACCACGGTCATCGGCCCGGTCGGCCCGGACACCTGGGCCGGGGTGCCACCGAACAGCGCGGCAAAGAACCCGACCGCGATCGCGCCATAGATCCCGGCGATAGGTCCGGCCCCGGACACCACGCCGAAGGCCAGCGCCAGCGGCAAGGCGACCACGGCGGCGGTCAGCCCGCCAAAGATATCGCCCCGGATATTGTCGAACCGCAGTCCGTTTACGATCTTCATTCAGGGAATCTTTCTGTCCACCCGCAAAACACCGGCCGACCCATTGCTAACCGCGCCCGCCTTCATCATCGCCCGGCGCGGCCGGCCGATTGCGCTTTTTGCCGTCCAGCGCGTCGTTTTGGCGTTCCAGGGCGGCCCGGGCCGCTTTGCTGCGCCCCGAGGCGGCGCGGTTGCGCGCGGATTTGGCCGCCTTGGCCTGCCGGCGCTTTTTCTTGGCAAATGTGCGCAGATTGACGATTTCGGCCATGGCTACCCTTCGTTCTTTGCCCAGCGCGCCGCCGCGTGATCGTCGCTCGCCTTGGCCGCAACCCAGCGCTCGCCGCCATCGGCGCTTTCCTCCAGCTTCCAGAACGGCGCCTTGGTCTTCAGCCAGTCGATGAGAAACCGGCATGAATCGAACGCCGCGTCGCGATGCGGGCTGGCGGTGATAACCAGCACGATGCGGTCGCCGGGTTCGAGCCGGCCATATCGGTGGATTATCAGGCTGGCTTCCAGCGGCCAGCGTTCATGCGCCTGGGCATCGATCGCGGCCAGCATTTTTTCGGTCATGCCGGGATAATGTTCCAGGGTCATCGCGCCCAGCGACGCCCCCATATTGCGCACCAGGCCGGTAAAGCTCGTCAATCCGCCGATGCGGTGATTGCCCGCGCTCAACGCCGCGATTTCCGCGCCGACGTCGAAATCCTCGCGCTGAACGCGGATCGTCATGTCAGCCGCCGGTCATCGGCGGGAACAGGGCGACTTCCCTGGCCCCGGCGAGGCTGGTGTCCATCGCGGCGAATTCCTGATCGACGGCAATGCGAATGGCGCTGGTGTCGGCCAGGGCTTCGGCGAAGTCCGGCCCGCGGCGTCTGAGCCAGCCGATCAAAGCCGCAACATCGACGATTTCGGGCGGCGGTTCGATTTCTTCCTCGCCAACGCCGATACGCTGGCGCAGCCCGGCAAAGTACAGAATTTTCATGGCATGACCTCGCTGAAAGGCAGAAAATCGACCAACGCGCCGGCTTTCAATTCGGTCATCGTCTCCGGCAGGACGACCAGCCCGTCGGCGCCGACCAGCGAGGACAGCACGCCGGCGCCGCTGCGGCCATGCTTGTGCGCAACGGGGCCGGCCTGCGCATCGGCGCAAAGATGGGCGCGGACGAATTCAAGGCGGTTGATTTTCTTGGCATGATCGAACCCGGCCCGGACCCGAAACATTTGCGGCGCAAGATCGGT
>PTKA01000396.1 GCA_002937525.1 Alphaproteobacteria bacterium MarineAlpha10_Bin3 | reverse complement strand
GTCTTCAGCGAACGCCACCGGCCGCCCGCCGATGGCGCCGGACAGCGCGGCGGCGACCGGACGCAACGACATCGCAGGCACAACCACGCCCTTGGGCCGGCCAAAATGCGACAGAATCACGACCCGCGCACCTTTGCCGGTCAGCGTCAGGATCGTCGGCGACAGGCGGTCCAGGCGGGTCGTGTCGCCGATCCGCCCGTCGCGCATCGGTATGTTGAGGTCGCTGCGGACCAGAACAATGCGGTCCTGGACGTCGATATCGTCGATTGATTTGAACATGGCCGGTTTCTAACATGGGTGCGATGGCGGCGGAGCGCAAAATTATGCTGAGCGAGGAACAATATGGCGAACTGGCGCGCTGGCTGCGCGACAATGAGGATATCGAGGTGGTCAAGGACGAGATCGTCGGGACGTTGAAGACGCTGGAATATTATATCGGTTGCTGGGGCGATCCACATGAAAGCAAGGCGCTCGATTGCGGCGCCGGGCTGTCGATCTGGCGCGGCAATGGTTATGCCTTCTGGGTCGCCGATTTTGGCGAAATCCGCGCGGCGGCGGTGTTTTGAGCGACCGCGAGGATCACGCGGCGGCCTTGCGGCGCACCGGATTCTGGGGCCGGGCGGCGGCGGGCTGCCTGATCCTGGCCCTGGATACCGGGCGCATCCTGATTCCGCACCGCTCCGCCCATTGCCAGCAGCCGAACACCTGGGGCACGTGGGGCGGGGCGATCGACCGGGGCGAATCGCCGGAAGCCGCAGTGTTGCGCGAACTCTCCGAAGAAACCGGGTTCGAAGCCCCGGTCGATACGATCCCGCTATTCGTGTTTCGCCATAAAAGCGGGTTTCGTTACCACAATTTCCTGATTACCACGGCCAGGGAATTCGTACCCCGGATCAACTGGGAGACCCAGGCCTTTGCCTGGTTCGATTTCGGCGACTGGCCGCAACCGGCGCATTTCGGTCTCACCGCGTTCCTGGACGACCCGCGCAGCAACGCGGTGATCGAAAAATTATCCCGGGCGAACCCGGCGTGAACCGGGTGCTGCGCGATATCGTTACCGGCCGCCGGGAACGGGAGGAATTTATGCTTCCTCGACTTCCTCGTCTTCGAGCAAGCTCGATACCAGGACGCTGCACGGCGCTACGGTGAGCAGGTTTTTCGAGGTCGATTTGCGCCACCAGCGTTCGATCGTGTTGCGGCGGCGGTGGCCGACGACGATCAGGTCGGCGCCGATTTCGTGCGCCGTGGCGATGATTTCATCGACCGGGTCGCGGTATCCCAGCCGGCCTTCCGCCTTGATGCCGCGCTTGCGCAGCCGTTCGACGCCGTCGGCGAGGAAGCGTTGAATTTCGCGCTGTTCTTCGTTGACCAGATCGGAAGGGTTCACCCCGCCGGCGATCGGCAAGGCGGTCGAGGAGGTAATGATCGCCAATAGATGGACTTCCGCGCCGCAAAATTCCGCCAGTTCGGCGCCATCGCGAAGCGCCTTGCGGTATTCCGGGCTGCCGTCGTAGGCAAGGAGAATTCGCTTAAACATGGTGCACCAAGGAGCGTCGACAATGACCCCCATGGATCGCGTAGGCGACCCGTCGGGTAGGAGGAATGTTGCAGGCGATGCGGTGCATCGTCAAGCCTTTCCGACGCACTCCGACGGGTTTCATACCGACTCCAGGGGCGGCTTCCCAAGGCTTTCGGGCCGCCGTCTTTAGGCGTCGTTGTCAACGCGCCGTGATGTTACTTCCGCGTGGCCCGCTTCAGTATCCAGGTCGGTATAAGCGCGCAGATAAACACTGCCGAGACGAACAGGAATCCATCCTGGAAACCCTGGGTCGCGGCCTGGGCTTCGATGACGGTTCCAAGATAATGCAGCGCCCCCGCTTCATGCAACGCGGACGGCACGCCGCTTTCGTCAAGCAGCGTTACGACCGAATCGAGAAACTCGCGGATCATGGGATTGCCCGCTGTCTGGGTCGCGGTCAGCGCTTCGCTGTGAAATTCGGTCCGTTGCGCCATGAACAGCACCAGTGAGTTGATGCCGACCGATCCGCCCAGCTGGCGCATGAAGTTCAGGGTCCCCGACCCGCGATTAAGCTGCTCGGGCGTGAGCGTGCGCATCGCGCTCGATACCAGCGGCGGCATGATCAGCGCCATGCCAAGCCGCCCCACCATGGTGAAAAATGCGATGTTCCAGAACGTCGTGTTGGTATCGCTGCCCGATAACAGGATCGCGCCCAGCGCAAAGAACACCAACCCGGCCATGATCGGGATATGCGGCGTGACCCGGTCCGCGAACCGTCCGGAAATCGGAAACATCGCCATCAGCAGGATGCCGGCCGGCACCAGGACCAGCCCGGCTTCGGTTGCGGAATAACCTTGAACCGTCTGTACGAAGACCGGAATGGCGTAGCTGGACGCCATGTTGCCGAACCCGAATACGATCGCCACCAGCACGGCGGAGGTGAAGGCGGTGTTGCGGAACAGGGTCATATCCAGCAGCGGCGATTGGGCGCGTAATTGCAGAATGATGAACAAGCCGGTGCAGGACGCCGCGATCAAGGCGCGGATCAGGATCGTATTCGAGGACCAGCCGTAGCGCTGCCCGTCGGCCATCATCGAAAGCAGCGCGATCAAGGCGATGGCGAGGGCGAAAAACCCGGACCAATCGAAGGGCGGGAGGTGCCCGACGGTAAGCCGGCCCGGCATCAGGAATGCGCCCAGCACGAACGCCGCGGCGCAGAG
>PTKA01000395.1 GCA_002937525.1 Alphaproteobacteria bacterium MarineAlpha10_Bin3 | reverse complement strand
GGAAGAGAACCTTGACCGCGCCGAGGAACTGCTGCGCGAGGCGGCCCGCAACGGCGTCAAGGTCGCCTGCCTGCAGGAATGTTTCGCCACCTGGTTCTTCGCACAGCGCATCGATCCGGCAGCCCAGGACCTGGCCGAGCCGATCGACGGGCCGACCGTCACGCGCATGCGCGGGCTCGCCAAGTCGCTCGGCCTGATCCTCATCGCACCGTTTTATGAGCGCGCGATGGCCGGCGAACTCTACAATTCCGCCGCGGTCATCGATTGCAACGGCGCGGTGATGGGGGTCTACCGCAAGCATCATCTGCCGATGAGCGCGTATTTCAACGAGAAGTTTTACTTCCGCCCGGGCAATAGCGGCTTTCCCGTGTTCGACACGCCGGAGGGACGCATCGGCGTGATGATCTGCTACGACCGCCATTTTCCGGAAGCGGCGCGGATGCTGGGGCTCAACGGCGCGGAGGTGGTGTTCGTGCCGACGGCGACGACCACGCGCGGCTATTCGCGAAGCGTCTGGGAGGTGGAACTGCGCGCCCATGCCATTGCCAACGGCTATTTCGTCTGCGGGGTCAACCGGGTCGGCGTCGAGTTCGAAAGCGAATATTACGGCGCCAGCCTGTTCATCGACCCGATTGGCGAGGTTATCCGTCAGGCCGGCGAGGCGGATGAAGTTCTGGTCGCGGACCTTGACCTCGCGCGGGTTGACGAGGTGCGGAAGGTCTGGCCGTTCTACCGCGACCGCCGGCCCGACGCCGTCGGCCGAATAGTCGAGAACTGAGAACAGGATTGCAAATGAAAATCGGTCTCTATCTCGCCACCCAGTTTACGCCCGACACCGACGTGGGGTTGCGGCTTGACGATTTGCTGGCGCAGGTGCGGGCGGCGAAGGCGAACGGTTTCGAATCGCTATGGGCGGCGCATCATTTCCTTACCGCGCCGCTGCAAATGCTTCAGCCGATGCCAGTCCTGGCCCGGCTCATGGCCGAGGCCGAAGGCATGCGGATTGGCCCTAATATCCTGGTGCTGCCGTTGCTCAACCCGGTGATTGTGGCGGAAGAGGCCGCAACCATGGACGTCTTGTCGGGCGGCCGGTTCATCCTTGGAGTCGGTCTTGGCTATCGCGATGCCGAGTTCGACAATCTCGGGATTGCGAAAAAATCACGGGTCGGCCGCTTCAACGAGGCGATCGAGGTGATGCGCAAGCTGTGGATCGAAGACAAGGTCACCTATCGGGGCCGGTACTTCCAACTCAAGGACGCCAGCATCAGCCTAAAGCCGAAGCAGGCAGGCGGGCCACCGATCTGGGTCGCGGCGGTGGTCGATCCGGCAATTCGGCGCGCCGCGACGATCGGCGACGCCTGGCTGATTACCTTCTATCCGACGCTCAAGAGCCTGACCGGACAATTGGCGACCTATCGCGAAACGCGAGCCGCCGCCGGTCTGCCGCCGGCCGCGGAATACCCGCTATGCCGGGAATGCTATGTCGGTTCCGACCAGGCCACGGCGTTCGAGGACTGCCGCGCCCAACTCGAATACAAATACGGCGCCTACGCCGCCTGGGGGCAGGACAAAATCCTGTCGGAGCAGGACCGGTTCGATCAGCCGTTCGACCAGTTCAAGGAAGACCGCTTCCTGATCGGCGACGAAGCCTTTGTCAGAGACGAGTTGATCCGCTATCGCGAGACGCTTGGCGTGAATAATTTCATCATGCGCATGCAGTGGCCGGGCCTCGACCAAGACAAGGTGCTGGCCAGCATCGAGCGGCTCGGCCGCATCGTCGCCTCGATCGACTGAATGCGGCGACGGGGCTCTTAATCAAGAGGCCGATGCAGATACCGGCCGTGCCCGGCTGGGCCGACCAGTTTGCCGTCCCGCATCACCACGGTGCCGCGCACCATGCTCATCACCGGCCAACCCTTGAGCGTCCAGCCGTCATAGGGGCCGTAGTCGGCGTGCGACAGCAGGTCTTGCCAGCGCACTTCGCGCTCAAGTTCGAGATCGACGATGGTCAGATCGGCGTCGTGGCCGGGGGCGATGAATCCCTTGCGCTTGTCGATGGCGAAGATTTCGGCCGGCCGGCTGCCACAGACCTGTGCGATGCGCCGCAGGCTGAGACCGCGCTTGTGATAGCCCTCGCTCAACAGCACCGGCAGTATGGTCGCGGCGCCGGGAAAGCCTTGCGACGCCTGCCAGATATTTTTCTCCTTGTTCGCGCGCCGGCGCGGCACATGGTCCGAGCCGACGGTGTCGATTGTGCCGTCGGCGAGCGCCGCCCAGGTCGCCTCGACGTCCTCGGGGCTACGCAGGGGCGGGTTGGCCTTGTCCAGGCTACCCTTGCTGGAGTCCCAGTCATGGGTCAGATAATGCGGGCAGGTCTCGACCAGGACTCGGTCGTAGCGCCGGCGGAACCACCGCACTTCCTCGAAGCCCGCGGCGCAGCTGACATGCGGGAAATACACGCGCGCGCGCAGATGCTCGGCGAAATGCATCGCCCGCACCATGTTTTCGGATTCGGTGAAGGCCGGCTTGGACTGACAATAGGCCTTGAGCCCGTCGCGGCCCGCTTCGATGAACTGCGCCTTCATGCGGTTGACCACCTCGATATTCTCGGGATGGGTAACGATCACCGCATGCTCGAAACCGGCCGCGGTTTGCATCAGGTCATACATGAAGCCGTCATCGGTGCCGGCGAGACCCATATAGCGGCCTTCTTCGCCCTTGAAATTCATGAAGTGCTTGA
>PTKA01000394.1 GCA_002937525.1 Alphaproteobacteria bacterium MarineAlpha10_Bin3 | reverse complement strand
GGCCGGCGGTGCGGCGCGGCGCCAAGAGCTTGGCCGGGATGTGGCCCTGGTCGTGCAGCATGACGATAAAGGCATCCACACCGGGCCGGTCCAGCATGGTGTCCGCGCCGACCGGGCCTTCGACATCGATACCGTCCTTGCGCGCCGCCACGATGGCCGGGCGGATGATGTTCTGTTCCTCGTCGCCGAACAGGCCGTCCTCGCCGGCATGGGGGTTCAGGCCGCTGACGACGATGTTGGGCGCCGCCACGCCGATCCGCGCCAGGGTACCGTGTACCGCGCCGATGACGGCGCGCACGCGCGCAAATGTAATCAACGCAACCGACCGGCGGATGCTGGTATGCAAAGTGCAATGGGCGATCCGTACATCGTCGAAGCACAGCATCAAGAACACGTCTTCGGGCGCCATGCCGGTCTGCCTGGCGACAAAGGACGGGTAGCCATCGAATTCGATGCCGGCCAGGGCGATTGATTTCTGGTTTTGCGGCGCCGCCACGACGGCCGCGGCATGGCCGTCCTGTACTGCGCGAATTGCCGCTGAGGCGCTGTCCAGGGCGGCGCGGCCGTTTTGAGCGTTGACCGCGCCAAGCACAAAGGGCGCATCGCCGAACTGATCCAGCGCGCATAGCTTGACGCCGGGTTTGCGCCAGTCGAAGCGGTCCGGCGCGGCCGCGATATCGAACCCAACGTTCATTCCGCAGGCTTTGGCATGTTGGTCCAGCACGGTGGGGTCGCCGAACAGAACCGGCCGGCACAGCCCGGCTAGTTCCGCGCTGGCCTTGAGGCATAGTTCCGGGCCGATCCCGCCGGGGTCGCCGGTGGCAAGGGCGACGAGTGGCAAATCTGCGCTCAAATCTTGAAGCTTTCCAGACATTCCGGCGCGAACAGTTCTTCTGGTTCCAGCAGGCGTTGCGACAGGCCTTGTTCGTGGTGGTAGCGCAAGAACACCTCCAGGGTCGCGCGGTTTTCGGCGAACCCGTAGGGCCACCAGTCGCGGCCAAACGCGGCCAACGTGTCCTCGACATGCGAGACCAGCCAGGGCAGCATCGATTTCAACGCCGCCGTTTCGAAATATTGTTCCTGGGCGCGGCGCTTGGCCTCGGCAAATGCCTTGAACAGTGCGCGCGCCACCCACCGGTTGGCGTCGTATATTTCGCGGCGGACGACCACGCAATGCATGATCGGAAATATTTTGGTTTCGGCGTAATAGGCTTGCTCCACATCCCGGTAATCGGGGAACAGGCGGCGGATAGTACCGGGGCGGCTGTCCATGGTGGTCGGTTTGCGGGCGGTGTGCAGCGCGTCGATTTCGCCATCGGCCAGCATCTGCGACAAGGTCTGACCGGACTTGATGCGGTGGATGCGGAATTTTTCCGGCAGATCCAGGGCGATTTTTTCGTCGCGGTCCGGTTCTTCCTGGCCGCCGCAATAATAATCGACCGATGCCGGATCGACGCCGTAATGGTCGGCCAGAATACCGCGAATCCAGACCGGCGCGGTCATCTGGTATTCCGGCGTGCCGATCTTGCGGCCAACCAGGTCCTGGGCGGTTTCGATGCCGCAATCCGCGTTCACATAGATGCTGGAATGGCGGAACATGCGCGACGGAAAAACCGGGATGGCGATGAACGGGCTGTCGCGCAAAAGCGACACCGTGTACGACGACAGCGACATTTCCGCCACGTCGAATTCCCGGTAGCGCAGCATGCGGAAAAACGTCTCCTCGACCGGCAAGCTGTGGCAGATCAACTCGATCCCGTCCACCGCCACCGACCCATCGGCAAGCGCGCGGGTGCGGTCGTAATCCCAACATGCAAGACTGAGTGTCAGTCGATGCGACATATCGATGGCTCCTGGCTGTTCATACTGAAATCGGGTCGCTCTTCGGTTCGGCGAACAGGCCGTGCCGCGCGCCGTCGACGAAATTCACCCCGTGCGGCAACTCGATGGCGGCCGAACGAACTTTCTGATCCGCCGCCGCCAGCCCCTTGACCGGATTTCCGCCGGCATTGGCTTTGACCGCGCGGACCAGTTCCCGGCGCGTCATGACGATTCCTGTATCCGTCAGGCACAGGTTTTCCCTGGTGCGGTCCTGTATCGCCCCCATGCTTTCCTGCAAGGATGCGTCCTGCATCGCGATCCTGGCAACGCCGCTGAAGGTCCGGCCGGCGGCCTGGGCCTGCCGGTCCATGTGGTAGTCGTTCGATTTGTTGGCGTCGGGAATGAACGTGCCCGGCACATAGGTGACATGGATGCCCTTGCCGGCAATCATCGCCGCGCGTTCTTCGGCGCTAAGGTCGCGATTGGGGTGGTAATTGATGCTCCACGCCCAGCAGTTTTCATCATCGACCGGCACCCAGGCATGCGCGCCCAGCGGATGCCCGGCGCGCGGCGGAATGATCGTGTACCACGGCATGATCCACGGCGTGATGCGCCAGTAATACCGGCCACTGCCGGCGTTGCGCCGCGCGCCGATCAGCAGGCCGCCATCGAAAGGTTCGACCTCGAAGAACGGCATCCGGTCGTCTTCGTTATACTGGTTGCCCCGGCTGCCCTTGAACAGCGGATCGTCCTTGAGTGCAGCACCATGCAGCCAGGAAACATGGCTGGAATCGATACCGCCTTCCAGCGCTTGCAGGTAATTGTTTTCCTGAAGGCGCTTGGACACGAACAACTGCCCCGGCGCAACATCGCACCATTCCAGCGCTGGTTCCGGCGGCCGGCGTTCGGGCGGCCCAAGATA
>PTKA01000393.1 GCA_002937525.1 Alphaproteobacteria bacterium MarineAlpha10_Bin3 | reverse complement strand
TCCCTCGATATTGTATGAGTTTGCTGAAGGCGAACGAGCCGTTGCGGTTCTTCTTTGGGGGAATATTGGCCCCCGCCTCTCGCTGGTCTGCGCACTCACAGATCGCGTTGCTGTCATATGCCTTGTCCGCCAACAGGATATCCCCTTGCCCAGGCAATCGATCATATCGAGGGCCGGCTGGCTATCGTGAACCTGTCCTGCCGTTAGCTCAAGTCGGACAGGAAGGCCGTCAGCATGGACGAGGGCATGGATTTTCGTTGTCAGGCCGCCGCATGAATGTCCCATGCAGCCATCGCCCAAAGCGGTTATAGCACGCAACGAGGAGACATAGGGTACTGCGCAACAGACCCGTATTTCATCGTAGATACGCGCCAATTCGCCGGCGGCATCCGATTCCGGCAATTCGGCCAGGGTCGCCACGGGCTATTCCTGCGGGTAGCGCCAGGGCGATTCGGGCTGTTCGGCGGCTTCGTCGATGGTCCATTGCGGCAGCGCAAAACCATCGGCAACCGTGACGAACACCATCCGCAATCTTGTGCCGATGCCAACGCGCATGATCATCTCGGGCGGCGCGAATTCGCCGTCCGCGGTCACCAGATTGCCGGCAACCCGCAGGGCTTCATGTTCGCTGGGCGCCCCTTTCTGGGTATCCAGATCGGCGAGAATGACCATGTAGGGCACCTTGTCGCGGAACGCCGGCTGGATCGGGTGATGTACTTCGGCATAGGAATGGACCGTGCCCTTGCCTTCGACCGCAACCCATTGGCTTTCGCGCTCCCCCGTCCAAGGGCAGGCGGTGGTCGGCGGATAGCGCAAAAGGCCGCTTTTGGCGCCGCGTTGCAGGCGAAAATCGCCCTCGAAGCAATAGCGGAAAAAGTCGATATTTTCGTGATCCAGGTCGTCGAGCGTGAGCATCATGCCCATATATTCGCCTTGAACCGACATAACGCGCCCCCCTATTTGTGATCTTTGGCCATGACCATGGCCGACCCCGTGCCCGGCATGGCCCAGCCCAGATTGGCCGACAGTTCCGCGCCCTGGACCTGGCGGCAGCCGCCTTCGGCATGGTCGTAGGTATGCTGGCGTTTGCCGTCGCGGCCGATGGGGCATGAATCGTCCGCCTCGCCGCGCAACTGGCGGACGTTTTCGATCACCATGCTCATACCGTGCGTATAGCCTTCGCAAAGATGACCGCCGGACGTGTTGTTCGGCCGTCCGCCGCCCAGATCGATGATGCCGGACGAGACATACCCGCCGCCTTCGCCCTTTTTGCAGAACCCGTAATCTTCCAGTTGCAGCATCGAGGTGAAGGTAAACGCGTCATAGGAGCCGGTAACGTCGATGTGATCGGGCCCGACCCCGGCATTGGGCCACAGGATGTCCTTGGCGTAATGCCCGGCGACGGTCGAGATCGGCCCGTGCTGATAATGCATGTCGGCGCGCGGCTTGCAGACCCGCCCGGCGACCGACTGGATCACGGCGGCGCGCTGCGCGCCATCGCGGGCGCGGTCCAGGCTGGTGACGATGATGCAGGTCGCGTTGTCGGTTTCCACGCAGCAATCCAGCAGATGCAAGGGCTTGCAGATGATCCGCGAATTGACCACGTCTTCGACCGTATAGCGCTGTTTGTAATAGGCTTTGGGGTTGTTGGAAGCGTGTTTGGAATGGGCGACTTTCACATGGGCGACCTGTTCGGGCGTGGTGCCGTAATCATACATGTGGCGCAGGAACGTCGGCGCGAACATCTGTCCGGCACTCTGCCAGCCATAGGCGCGGTGATGGATCTGATCGCCGCTGATCGGCACCGCCGACCGCGCCCCGGTGCCGCCGATCCGCACCTGGCTGTAGCCGTTCATGGCCCGAAAAATCGCCACCGTCTTGCACATTCCGGCTTCGATCACCCCCATGGCGATGCCGATCAGCCCTTCGATCGACGACCCGCCGCCATGCACGTCGAAATAGAAATTCAGCCGGATGCCCAGATCGCCGGCGATGAACGGCGAAAACGTCGAATCATTGCCCGAATAGCTCAACATGCCGTCGATATCGCCCGCGTTCAGCCCGGCGTCGGCCATCGCGTTGCGGATCGCCCAGGTGCCCAGCGCCCGCGTGGTTTCATCCGACCCGCGCCGGTAGCTGGTTTCCCCGATCCCGCAGATCGCATATTTGCCGCGCAGAAATTTTTGCGACGACGCATCGATATCGCCAATTCTCGACTCCGCCATGGCGCGCTTTCCCCCGTTACTGACTTCGCTGCAGCGTCATTTAAGCACATCCGGCACGCCACGCTTCAAGTCCGATTTTGGGATGGGACGCGAAATACCCTCGTTGCGGGATAAAATTATCGCTGCCACCCGCAAGGCAACGATTCGTTTTATTCCTTAGCATTCCTTAACATCGCGCGCGGCGGTCCGCTCCTAGCCGCCATCCAGAATTAGGAATATAAGATTATTTTGGAAAAATAGCAAGCGGAATTTTGAAAGCCGATTTCCCTGCGGAAGTTCTTGCAAAAATCATGTGGAAGATCGCAAAGGTTGAATCAACGCCTATATTTAGGAAGGAAATAGGAGTCTTCGACGAGGGCGATATCATCGTCAATTGAGAAAGTTTTGGACGCGTGTTTTTATTGCCTCCGTATCTTTTAGGCTGCATTCCCAAATAATTAAAGGGGCTAACCCAGATAATGCCAAAAAGGCGTTATCATGGGAAGCATGCGGAAGAGTCGTCTAAGCAGGTTTAAACAAGGCCACCTTGTCGAACATTTTGTTGCTGG
>PTKA01000392.1 GCA_002937525.1 Alphaproteobacteria bacterium MarineAlpha10_Bin3 | reverse complement strand
CAATCCGGCGGCGGCCAGGGTTTCGGCAACGAGATCGCGCAGTTCGGCCGGATCGGTTCCGCGCTCGCAGCCGACACCGACGGCCAGAATTGCTGGATGGATGACCAACGTGCGGTCGTCGGCACCATCGCGCCGCGCGGTCACGCGAACCCGGTATTCGGCCTGGTCGCGCCACGGCGCGCCGGCCAGCCAGGGTGCAGTACCTTCGAGCCGCGCGCCCTCGCCCGACAGCAGGGCGGCGGCAACCGGCTTGACCAGGGCTGGATTGGCGATGCGCCAGCCGGCCGGCGGGTCATCGAGGGCGAAGCCAAAACGCAGATCGCCCGCATTGGTGATCGCAGCACTCCCCCCGGTCAGCGCCGCCAGCCGCCGAGCCAGCCGGTTGGCGCCGTGATGCCCGCCGATCAGCGGCACGGCGACGCTGCCATCTTCGGCCAGGGCGACGACCGGCGCGTCTTGTTGTTTGCCGTCCAGCACCGGCGCCACGGCGCGGATCAGGATGCCGGCGGCGCAAATGCCGACGATGGCGACTTGGTCGCGATGCAGGGCGCGCAGATGCGCCATCGTATCGTCGAAAACGGTATCGGCGCCATCGGCGCGGCCGGCCAGCCCGTGCACCTGCGCGCCGTCCAGCCCGGCGGCCAGTTTGCGCGCCAGCTCCAACCCGCGCGCGCCAAGCACCACAACCGCGATCGTCATCGCCACGCCGCCCCGCGCTTATGCACCAGTATCATGGAAAAATACGGAGCCGAATCGCCATCGACATCCGCCAGGGGGATGGTGGATTGGTTGGCCATGGTCGCATGGGCGACATAGCGGGCCTGGCCAACAAGGCCCATTTCGGCCAACAGCGTGCGCACTTTGCCGAAATGCCGGCCCAGCTTGATGACCGCCACGCAATCCGCCTGGTCGATGGCGCGGCGCAGCGCGTCAACCGAAAGCGGGCCCGGCACCACGCTAAGGACGTCGTTGCGCGCCGCAAGCGGGCCTTTGGAGGCGGCGGCGGCGGCCATCAGCGAAGAAATACCCGGCACGGTCACGACCGGGAAACGGTCGGCGATCCGTTCGTACAGATACATGAAGGAGCCATAGAAAAACGGATCGCCTTCGCACAGCGCCGCAACATCGCGCCCCGCCGCCAGATGCGCGCCGATTGCCGCCGCCGCCTCGTCATAAACCGCACGGTCCGGAAACCGCGATGTCGCCAGCGGCATGCGGATCGGGATTTCAATTGGATCATGCGTGATATGCGGTGCGGCGATGGCGCGGGCCAGGCTTTCGCCTTTCGGCGGGGCGGGCCAGGCGATCACCGGGGCCGACTGCAAGATGCGCAGCGCCTTCAGCGTGATCAGATCCGGGTCGCCCGGTCCGACGCCCAGCCCATACAGCGTTCCGGTCATGGCTTCATTGCCACAAGCTGGGTGACCGGCCGCAAGGGCTGCCATGCGCGCAAACTGCCGCCGATCGAGGCCGCCGACGCCACCGCGATCCGGGTCAACGAGCCGCCCCATTGCGCGCCCAGCGCTTGCAGCGCCGCTTCGCCTTCCAGCGTCACCGCATTGGCGACCAGACGGCCACGCGCTGGCAGCCGCGCCCAGCACGCTTCGGCCAGACCGGGTGCTGTGATGCCGCCGCCGATGAATATCGCGCCCGGCGCGTCCAGACCGGCCAGCGCGTCCGGTGCGTCGCCGGCGACGATATCGAGCATCGGCGCGCCCAGCATGGCCGCGTTGCGGGCGATCAGATCGCGGCGCGCGGCCTTGCGTTCGATGGCGCTGGCCAGTCCGCCCAGCCGCATCCATTCGATGGCGATGGAACCGCAGCCCGCCCCCACATCCCACAGGTTTTCGCCCGGCTGCGGCGCAAGTGCGGCGAGTGTCGCCGCCCGCACGACGCGCTTGGTCAGCTGGCCGTCATGCACGAACGCATCGTCCGGCAGCCCGGCGGCGCGGCTGACGACAACCGCGTCATCGCCCGCCTTGCAGGTCACGGCGACGGTGTTGAGATCGGCGATAGCGCGCTCGTCCCAGTCCTTCGCGACGCCGCCGCGAAGGGTTTCGTTCGCCGCGCCCATATTCTCCAGCACGGCGATCGTGCTGGGTGCGTAACCCCGCTCGCAAAGTGCGGCGGCGACCGCCGCCGGCGTATCGCCGTCTTGCGACAATATCAGCAGCCGTGCGCCTGGACGGATATGCAGGTTCAGCAATGCCAAAGGCCGGCCATGCAACGTCAGGCAGTCGATGTCGTGGAGCGGCCAGCCGAGGCGCGCGGCGGCAAGCGAGAATGCGCCCGGCACCGGCAAGACGGTGATCGCGTCGCGGCCGAACGCGCGGGCCAAAGTGACGCCGATACCGTAGCTCATCGGATCGCCGGTCGCCAGGACGACGACCCGGCGGCCCTCGAACGACCGCATCTGCTCGACGGTACGCGAAATCGGCGTTGCCCAGCCATGCCGTTGCGCCGGGTGACTGGCAGCGACCATGGCCAGATGGCGGTCGCCGCCGATCAGAACCTCGGCATTGTCGATCAGGGTCCGCGCCGGGCCGGGCAAGGCCGCGATCCCGTCGGCGCCGACCCCGACGATACTGAGCCACGGGGTCATGAATTGTCTCCACATAAGGCGTTGAGCGCCGCCGCCGCCATGGCGCTGCCGCCGCGCCGGCCAGACAGGACGACAAAGGGAACGCCGTGGTTGCCCGATTTCAGCGCCGCCTTGGATTCGGCAGCACCGATGAATCCGACTGGAAACCCCAGGATAAGGGCTGGCTTCGGCCAA
>PTKA01000391.1 GCA_002937525.1 Alphaproteobacteria bacterium MarineAlpha10_Bin3 | reverse complement strand
GATGGCAAACGTATCTGGAAGGAAAAATTCGTAGGCTAATCTAGACCTGACAGACGCCGCATCAAAATCGGTAACTGTCAGATCAAGTCGCGACTACTAAAGCTCAGACGACTCTTCCGCATGCTTCCCATGATAACGCCTTTTTGGCATTATCTGTGTCAGCCCCTACATTTATTTACCGATCTTGATTTATCGAATACTGCTGGTGCCTTCCCGGGCCGGATGGCGATATGGCCGGCCAGACGCCATAACTTGTAGGAAAACTGGCGCGGGCAAGCGACATATGGTAGGTGAAGGGGTATTGGGGTGGGCGAAGTGAGCCGCCTGGACTGGCGGAATAATCGACATGGCGTCTAACGACACGGGGGGAGGGCGTGAATCACCGGCCACCGTGGCAATCGCTTCGGATCACGCGGGTCACGCATTGAAGGCGGATATCGGGAACCTGTTGGTGGAACTGGGATATTCGCTGCTCGATCTTGGCACCGACGGGCCGCAATCGGTCGATTATCCGGATTTCGCCGACGCCCTGGCCGATGCCCTGGCCAAGGGGCGGGCGGAACGGGGCGTTTTGATCTGCGGCACCGGCATCGGCATGGCGATGGCGGCCAACCGGCACCGCCATGTCCGTGCCGCGAATTGCCACGATACGACCGCCGCCCGCCTGTCGCGCCAACATAATGACGCCAACGTCTTGACCCTGGGCGCGCGGACCACCGGCGCCGAAGCCGCCCGGGATTGCGTGCGGGTGTTTTTTGCCACCGCATTCGAGGGCGATGCGAATGTACGCCACCTCCGGCGCGTCGGCAAAATTTCATAGCGGCCCGGCCGAACGAGCGAAAAAATGAATCACATGAGCAATAGGATTCAAGACGCTGAAAATAACGGATATTTTTCGCAAGATCTGACGGATTCAGACCCTGAAATCCAGGCAGCCATCGGCGCCGAACGAACCCGGCAGCAGGACCAGATCGAATTGATTGCCTCGGAAAACATCGTCAGCAAGGCGGTGCTTCAGGCTGCCGGTACAATGCTCACCAATAAATACGCCGAAGGGTATCCCGGACGGCGCTATTATGGCGGCTGCGAGCATGTGGACGCGGTCGAAAGTCTGGCTATTGCGCGCGCCAAGGCGTTGTTCGGCTGCGGCTTTGCCAATGTGCAGCCGCATGCCGGCGCGCAGGCCAACGAGGCGGTGTTTCTGGCGCTGGTCAAGCCGGGCGATACCATCCTTGGCATGTCGCTCGCCGCTGGCGGGCATCTGACGCATGGCGCGCGCCCGAACATTTCCGGCAAATGGTTCGAAGCGGTGCAATATGGCGTGCGTCGCCAGGATGCGTTGATCGATTACGACGATGTCGCCAGGCTGGCCCAAGAACATCGCCCGAAACTGATTATCGCCGGCGGTTCCGCCTATCCCCGGATCATCGATTTCGCCAGGTTCCGCGCCATCGCGGATGCGGCCGGGGCGTATTTCATGGTCGATATGGCCCATATCGCCGGTCTGGTCGCCGGCGGCGTTCATCCGTCCCCCTTCGGCCACGCCCATGTCGTGACCACGACAACCCACAAGACGCTGCGCGGCACGCGCGGCGGCATGATCCTGACCGATGACGCGGCGCTGGCGAAGAAGATCGACAGCGCGGTCTTCCCCGGCCTGCAAGGCGGCCCGTTGATGCACATTATCGCCGCCAAGGCGGTCGGCTTTGGCGAGGCGCTGCGGCCGTCCTTCAAGCGATATGCAAGGGCGGTCGTCGATAACGCCCGGGTCCTGGCCGAAACGCTGGTTAGCGGTGGTCTCGACATCGTCTCCGGCGGCACCGACACCCATCTTATGCTGGTCGATCTGCGGCCGATGGGCTTGACCGGCAATATTGCCGAAGCGAGCCTGGAGCGCGCCGGCCTGACCTGCAACAAGAACGGCGTGCCGTTCGACCCGGAAAAACCGGGCGTCACGTCGGGGGTCCGCCTGGGCAGTTCGGCGGCGACGACACGGGGCTTCGGAACCGCGGAGTTCCGCCAGGTCGGCGCCATGATAATCGAGGTTTTGCGGGGCCTTGCCGCCAACCGCGACGACAATGCCGCAACCGAGGCCAGGGTTTGCGCCGAGGTTTTCGAATTGTGTAAACGGTTCCCAATTTATTAGAATTGTCATTAGATTGATGAACTTGATTCGAGCAATAGATAAGATGTACGGGGAGGTCTAAAGCCATGCGCTGTCCGTTTTGCAGAAACGAAGATACCCAAGTCAAGGACTCGCGCCCCACCGAAGACAATTCGGCGATCCGGCGGCGGCGCTACTGCCCCAATTGCGGCGCCCGCTTCACGACTTTCGAGCGTGTGCAGCTGCGAGAGTTGACCGTGATGAAAAAGGGCGGGCAGCGCGAACCCTTCGAGCGCGAAAAACTGCTGCGCTCGATGCGCATTTCGCTGCGCAAACGCCCGGTGGAAGAAGACCGGGTGGAGCGGGTCGTCAATGGCATCGTGCGCCGGCTGGAAAGTTCCGGCGAGGCTGAAATCAAGGCCGACCAGATCGGCGAACTGGTCATGGAGGCGCTGCTGACGCTGGATAAGGTCGCCTATGTTCGGTTCGCGTCGGTTTACAGAAACTTCCGTGAAACCAAGGACTTCGAAGACTTTATTACCGGCGAACTCGGTGTCGATAACGACTGACCAGGCCGATGAACGCACCATGCGCGCGGCCCTGTCGCTGGCGCGCCGGGGGCTTGGCATGGCGTGGCCCAACCCGGCGGTCGGCTGTATCATCGTGCGCGGCGGCGCGGTCGTGGGGCGCGGCTGGACCC
>PTKA01000390.1 GCA_002937525.1 Alphaproteobacteria bacterium MarineAlpha10_Bin3 | reverse complement strand
TGAGTGGCGTTTTAACAACAGTGACCCAGCATCTCAATTATTGCAGCTAAGGCAATGGGTTAGAATGTACTTGAACTAGTTATCTGGGTCAGCCCCTAAGATATTTTTGCGCTGCGGCGTGAGTCGGCTATGATGGCCGCGGTTTAATGTGGTGTGACGCGGCAAGCGTGACGGAGGGATGAGAATGGCAGACAATCCAGCGTCAGCCGACACGGATGACGAAGACGCCGGCCGGCGGGATTTTCTGGTTCTTGCGGCCACTGCAATGGGCGCGATCGGCGCCGCCAGTTTTGTGTGGCCGTTGATTCAATCGATGAATCCATCGGCCGAGGTACTGGCCCTGTCGACGACGGAAGTCGATCTGGAACCGATTGAGTCCGGCCAGGCGATCACCATCGTGTGGCAAGGCAAGCCGGTTTTCGTGCGCCGCCGAACGGCGGCTGAAATCGCCACCGCAAAGAAGGACGATAGCGCCGATATGCGCGATCCGCAGACCGACGCCGAACGCGCGGAAAAACCCGAATGGCTGGTCCTGATCGGCCTGTGCACGCATCTTGGCTGTATTCCGCTAGGCCAGAAGGCCACCGACCCCAAAGGCGAATACGGCGGCTGGTTCTGCCCCTGCCATGGCTCGCACTACGACACCTCGGGCCGGATCCGGCGCGGACCGGCGCCGACCAACCTGCCGGTGCCGCCATACGCATATCTCGAAGACAATAAAATTTTGATCGGTTAGGGGGCGGCCATGAGCACTGATTCACAGTGGAAGAACCCGGTGATTCGGTGGGTCGATGACCGCCTGCCGATCTTCACCTATCTGGACCACGAATATCAGCAATTCCCGATGCCGAAGAACCTGAATTACTTCTGGAACTTCGGGGCATTGGCGTCGATTGTCCTGGTCGTCATGGTCGTCACCGGCATCATGCTGGCGATGCAGTACACGCCGCATGTCGATTACGCCTTCGACAGTGTCGAGCGGATCATGCGCGACGTGAATTACGGCTGGCTGCTGCGCTATATTCACATGAATGGCGGGTCGATGTTCTTCATCGTCGTCTATATCCATATCTTTCGCGGACTGTATTACGGTTCCTACAAGGCGCCGCGCGAATTGCTGTGGATGCTGGGCGTGGCCATCCTGCTGTTGATGATGGCGACCGCTTTCCTGGGCTATGTGCTGCCCTGGGGACAGATGAGCTATTGGGGCGCCACGGTCATCACCAAGATGTTCTCGGCGATCCCCTTTATCGGCGACTGGATCGTCACCCTGCTGTGGGGTGGATTTTCGGTCGATAACGCGACCTTGAACCGGTTCTTCTCGTTGCATTATCTGATGCCCTTCGTGCTGTTCGGGCTGGTCGGAATGCATGTCGTCGCTCTGCATGTCACCAAGTCGAACAATCCCGACGGCGTCGAAATGAACGGGCCGCAGGATTCGGTGCCCTTCCACCCCTATTTCACCGCCAAGGATGCGGTCGGGACCGGCTTTTTCCTGATTTTTTTCGCCTATTTCGTGTTCTTCGCGCCGAACTTCTTCGGCGAAGCGGACAATTATATCGAAGCGAACCCGCTGCAAACGCCGCCCCATATCGTGCCGGAATGGTATTTCCTGCCGTTCTACGCGATTTTGCGGTCGGTCACGGTCGATTTCTGGTTCATCTCGGCCAAACTGATGGGCGTGATCCTGATGTTCGGCGCGACCATGATCCTGTTCGTCCTGCCCTGGCTGGACACCTCCAAGGTGCGCAGCGCGCGCTACCGGCCGATCTATAAATTCGTGTTCTGGATCTTCCTGGCCGACTGCGTGATGCTCGGCTGGGTCGGCGGGCAGTTGCCCGAAGGCATTCCATTGATCATGGGGCAGGTCGGCACGGTCTATTATTTCGCCCATTTCGTGATCGTCCTGCCGGTTCTGGGCTGGATCGAAAAACCGCTGCCTTTGCCGACCAGCATCAGCGAACCGGTTACCGGCGGCGGCGGAGCCGTACCAGGGGCAACGGCCGCCAAGATGGAGAAACCGTGATGCGTAGAGCGATGATAACGGTTGCCGCCGCGCTGATTTTGGGGTCCGCCGGTCAGGCCCAGGCCGCGGTCGAGGTTCCCAAGCAGGACTGGTCCTTCGAGGGCATCTTTGGAACCTATGACCGGGCATCCGCCCAGCGCGGGTTACAGGTCTACAAGGAAGTCTGCGCCGGCTGTCACAGTCTCGACCAAATCTATTACCGCAACCTGGCCGATATTGGATATTCGACGGCCGCCATCAAGGCCTTCGCGGCTGAAGAGGAGGTCCAGGACGGACCCGATAGCGAGGGTGAGATGTATATGCGGCCAGCCCGTCCATCCGACCGTTTCGTGCGCCCCTTCCCCAATGACAACGCGGCGCGCGCCGGAAACAACGGCGCCTTTCCGCCCGACCTCTCGCTCATGGTCGAAGCGCGGGTCGGCGGTCCGAACTATCTGCATGCGCTGCTCACCGGCTATTCCGACCCCCCGTCGGGCAAGACGGTCATGGAAGGCATGAGTTACAACAAATACTTCCCCGGCAACCAGATCGCCATGCCGCCGCCGCTGCTGGACGACGCGGTGGAATATAGCGACGGCACCAAGGCGACGGTCGAACAAATGTCGCGGGACATCGTCACGTTTCTTGCCTGGACCTCCGAACCGAATATGGAGGAACGCAAGTCGATGGGCGTCAAGGTCATGCTGTTTCTGTTTGTCTTCACCGGCCTGCTTGTTGCGGTGAAGCGCCGGGTCTGGGCTGACGTGCACTGACCGGCGCATCGAATTCGATGGTTTCGG